>JBBQJM010000266.1:0-6173 GCA_038325895.1 Mycobacteriales bacterium | reverse complement strand
GTCGCGGTTGGTCCGTCCCCAGCGCCTGCCTGGACGACGGGAGCACCCTGCGCCGCCTTGTGCGTCGCGCGACCACGCTCCTTTGTGGCGTCGGCACGAATCGCCATGATGAGCGACAGCACGCCGACCACCACCAGGATCCCGCCGCCGATGAGCAGCAGCGGGCCGAATCCCGGTCTGACGTAGGAGGTGAACCGGTGGGACAGCGTGATCGAGATGAGCAGCCCGCCCAGCAGCGCGACCACGATCGACTGCGTTTCCTTGTTCACCGACGCCTCACCATCGCAGGACAATCACAGGGCCAATCACAGGGCCAATCACAGCGACCATCCCCAGAACAGCAGGCCGACGACCGTTCCTACGATCACCGCGACACCGAACGTCAGCGGCGCGAACCGGACCGCGAACTTGCGGCCGAACACGCCGGCCTGCATCGCGGCTAGCTTGACGTCGACCGCAGGCCCGACGGTCAGGAACACCAGCTTGCCGACCACCGGGATGGTGGAGAAGGACGCGGCGACGAACGCGTCCGCCTCCGAGCACAGCGCCAGGATGAACGCCAGACCGGCCATCAGCGCGATGGACAGGAACAACGACGAGCCGATGCCCTCCATGATGTGCGCGGGCACGATCGTCTTGAATGTCGCGGCAGCGGCAGCCCCGATCACCAGGAACCCTGCGGCCTGGGTGAAGTCACCGAGCACGGTGGAGAGAAAAACCCGCCACCCGGACTCCCCGTCGGCCGCGACCGGCACCCGCGGCTTCATCCACTCCGGCCGGCCGATGCGCTCCCAGATCCAGCCGACGATGACCGCGGTCAGCATCCCGGCCACCAGCCTGGCCCAGACCATCATCGGTTCGCTGGTGAACGCCACCGCAGTCGCGATCAGCACGATCGGATTGATCGCGGGCGCCGACAGCATGAACGCCAGCGACGCCGACGGCCGGACGCCCCGCTCGATCAGCCGGTTGGAAATCGGCACCGAGCCGCACTCGCACCCGGGCAGCGCCGCGCCGCACACGGTGGCCACCGGCACCGCGAGCGCGGCGCTGCGGGGCATGATTCTGGCGAACACTCTGGGTGGCACGAACGCCGCGATCGCACCGGACACCACCACACCCAGCACCAGGAACGGGGTCGCCTGCACGCAGATGGCCACGAAAACCGTCGACCAACTCTGCATGACCGGCTGGTTGAGCCAACTGGCCAGCGGGCCGCGCAGCACAATCGCCAGCAGCAGCACCGTGCCGAAGATCTCCAGCGAGCCGGGTCGGTAGCCGCGCTTGGCGACCGGCGCCCCGCCGCCGAGCGAATCGTCACCTGCGGGCGGATCGACGTCGACCGGGGTTCCGGCGGTGTCCCGTGTCGTCATCCGGTCGCCCCGTGGGGGGCCTCGGGTGCGCCCGGATCGAGCGCTCCCCCAGCGGCCATTCCGGGATCCACCTGGTTCGACACCGCACCGCCGAACCGCCGCTGCCGGGAGGCGTAGATCTCGATCGCCCGCCACAGCTCGCGCCGGTCGAAGTCGGGAAAAAGAGTGTCCAGGAAGACAAGTTCGGCGTACGCAGACTGCCAGAGCAGGAAATTGCTGGTCCGCTGCTCGCCCGAGGAGCGCAGGAACAGGTCGACGTCGGGCATGTCGGGTTCGTCCAGGTACCGCGCCAGCATTCGCTCGTCCACCTTCGTGGGATCGATCCGGCCCGCAGCAGCCTGAATGGCGATGGCCTTCGCGGCGTCGGCAATCTCGGCACGGCCGCCGTAGTTGACACACATGGTCAACGTCAGGACGCTGTTGCGGGCGGTCAGTTGCTCGGCGATCTCCAGTTCGCGGATCACGCTGCGCCACAGCCTCGGCCGCCGACCCGCCCAACGGACCCGCACCCCCAGGGCGTGCATGTCATCCCGACGCCTGCGGATCACGTCCCGGTTGAACCCCATCAGGAAGCGCACCTCGTCCGGGGAGCGCTTCCAGTTCTCGGTGGAGAACGCATACGCCGACAGGTGCTTCACCCCGATCTCGATCGCGCCCTCGACCACATCGAACAAGGCGGCCTCACCGCGCTTGTGGCCCTCGGTGCGGGGCAGTCCACGCGCCTTGGCCCATCGTCCGTTCCCGTCCATCACCAGTGCGACGTGCCGCGGAACGGCCTCAGCCGGCAGCACCGGCGGCACGGCGCCACTGGGGTGCGGTGCCGGTCTGTGCGGAAGCGTCATGACGCCGCCCGGCCGGAGGGCGTCCGGTCTGGTGCGTCGACCGGGGCGTAGCTGTCGATGACGATCGGCACCGGTGGCACGGCCAGGTCAGCCGCCTGGATCGCTCCGGCACCGTCGGACAAGGCAGCGCCGACAGTGACACCAGAGCCGACAGAGCGGTCGGACCCCGGGTCCGCTTGCACACTGGGACGGGCGATCGGGGCGAACTCGCCGAGCCGGTCGACCATCGGCAATGACCGCAGCCCGCGCTCCAGATGCCATTGCAGCAACGCAGCGACCAGCCCGGATGCCTCCCGGCAGGCGGCGGGCTCCGCGGACTCGGCGACCGGCCACGCCCCGTCCGCGAGCGCGGCCATCAACTCGATGCTGGCCGGGGCGGGGCGCGCCGCGCCTACCGCTCCCGCCCCGCGACACACCGCGCACAGCAATCCTCCGGACGGGATGTGGAAGGCCGTGTGCGGTCCCGGCTCACCGCAGCGCGCACAGTCGTTGAGCGCGGGCGCCCAACCGGCCAGCGCCATGGCGCGCAGCAGGAACGCGTCCAGGATCAGCGAGGGTTCCCGCCTGGTCTCCGACAGCGCCCGCAGCGCCGAGACCACGAGCAGGTACAGCCGCAGCGACGGCTCGTGTTCCTCCGCGGTCAGCCGTTCGGCGGTCTCTGCGATCGCGGTGGCGCAGGTGTAGCGCGGGTAGTCGGCGGCCAGCACCGGCCCGAAGGGATCGAGCGTCTCTGCCTGGGTGACGATGTCCAGATTCCGCCCGGCGTACAGCTGCAGGTCGACGTGGCTGAACGGTTCCAACCGGCCGCCGAACTTGCTCTTGGTCCGCCGCACGCCCTTGGCCACCGCCCGTACCCGCCCCTCGCGCCTGGTGAGCAGGGTGACGATGCGGTCGGCCTCGCCGAGTTTCGTCACCCGCAGCACCACAGCGGTGTCGCGGTACACAGTCACCTGGCCCATGGTGCCACCAGCGCGCCTGACATCCGGCGTCCGGCGCACGATCAGGCCGACCGAAAATCGGCCGCCGCAGTCGCCGTGCGACCTGGCCAGTCGCCCCTCGGTAGGGCATCGAACAGCCCGCTCCGAGCGCCGAGAGCAGCCCTCGGGGCGCGCTTTCCTGATCGGCTGACGGCCTGCTTCAGTTCGTGCACTAGCCTGATTTCAGCACAACACCACCGACTGTCGAGCGATTGTGCCGGTTCGAGTCTCACCCCACGTCAACGCTGCCGAAAGGTGGTCGTATGAGCTCCACCCCGACCGTCCGGGCGGCCCTGCCGGAGGACGCCGACGCGTTCGCGGCGTGCCACCTGGCCTGCTGGCGCGAGGCGTACGAGGAGTTGTGGGGTGCCGAACGGTTCGACGAGTTCGATGTCAATCGCATGGCTGTCCGTCGGCGTAAAGAGATCGAGGCAGGCATCGCCCAGCATTTCCTGGGTGAACTCGACGGCGAGGTGATCGGCATCGCTATCGCCGGTCCGACCAGGGACGCCGATGCACCCACTGAACAGGAGCTCTACGGGATCTACGTACGAGCCGCCCACCAGGGCAGCGGGCTGGCCGACGATCTGCTCGACGCCTCGCTGGGAGATCGCCCCGCTTCGCTGTGGGTCTACCGCGACAACCCACGGGCGAGCGCGTTCTACGTCCACCACGACTTCATCCCGGACGGCGACGAGCGCACCGACTCTGTCGGCATCCTCGAGATCCGGATGAAGCGCCACTGAGCTCTGGGTTGCTGGTCGTCGCCAGTCGTCGCCGTCGGACCGCCATTGGTCGCCGGTGGTCGGACGAGACCGCATCGGCTGGCATGCTGGAACCCGTGAGTCGAGTCACGGTACGGACGCCGGTTCGCCGGTTCCACAACGGGGTGTTCACCTCGCGTCCCGATGTGGTCGCCGGCGAGGAACCGCTGGAGATCCGGATCGGTGGACGATCGCTGACCGTGACGATGCGCACGCCCGGGCATGACATCGAGCTGGTCCACGGTTTCCTGCACGCGGAGGGGCTCATTGCGGCCGCCGAGGACATCTCCGAGATCAGATACTGCGACGGCGTGGACGAGCAGGGTCGGAACACCTACAACGTGCTTGACGTGACTCTGTCCTCCACAGTGCTGTCTCCCGGTGGGCTGCCTCCCGGTGGGCTGTCTCCCGGTGGGCTGTCTCCCGGTGGGCTGCCTCCCGCTGGGCTGCCTCCCGCTGGCCTGCTTGCCCCTGGCCTGTCTGCCCCTGGCGTGTCTGCCACAGCCCTGTCCTCCCCTGGCCTTTCTCCCGCTGACCCTTCTCCCGCTGGCCATTCTCCCGCTGGCCCCTCCCCCAATGGGCCTCCCACCCCGATCGCGGCCCGGTCCTTCATGACGACGTCTGCCTGCGGCGTGTGCGGCACCGCCTCCATCGAGGGTCTGCAACGGCGGATGCGCTACCGACTGACCGACCTACCCGCTATTGCGCCGGCCACGATCATTGCGCTCCCCGATCGACTCAGGGCCAGGCAGCAGGCTTTCAAGACCACCGGCGGGGTGCACGCCGCAGCGCTGGTCAACCCCGACGGCCAGCTGGACCACCTGCGGGAGGACGTCGGGCGGCACAACGCGGTCGACAAGGTCATCGGCTCAGCGTTGATGGCCCAGGGGCTGCCGATCTCCGGCCGGGCCCTGCTGACCTCATCGAGGGCCTCGTTCGAACTCGTCCAGAAGGCGGCGATGGCCGGTATCGGGATGCTGGTCGCGGTGTCGGCGCCGTCATCACTGGCCGTGCAGCTCGCCGAGGAGACCGGACTCACCCTCATCGGCTTCACCTCGGCGGCCGGCTTCAACATCTACTCGGGGGCGAGGCGCGTCAGGGGATCGTCGGGCTGATCCTCGAATTGGCGAGTTCCGCGGAAGCAGCGGTCGCTCCCGCATTGTCACCAGCATGCCTGCCAAATGGGGTAATCTCCGCCTAACGGCTCACCACCGGACGGGGTATCAACACGCGAAGCCGGTTGCTGGGACGGGTTTACGATCACATAGGCGCTCGGGCGCTGCGTCCTTAGGAGTGAACATGAGGAATCGTTCGACCGTCACCGCCGCCCTTGCTCTGGCCGCAGCGACCATCCTGACCATCGCCGCGTGCGGATCGTCCGTCCCCGGTTCTGCGCAACCGAATCAGGCTGCAGCCGCGTCGGCGGAATCGGAGACGTCACAGACATCTGAGACATCTGAGCGCACCACCGAGGATCTCAGCGTGCCGACCCAACTGCCGACCGACCTCTCGGACCTGACGGCCGATCTATCGGCGTTGCAGTCAGTCTTGCCGAGCGACCTGAGCATTCCCAGCGAGCTCACTGACCTCAGCATCCCGTCCAATCTGGGCCTCGACTCGCCGTGCCTCACCGTCGCACTGGCCTACGCGAGCGTCGGACTCGCCCTGTTGCCCGCCCTCGGCGGTACCGGCAACTTCGACGCCACGCAGTTGCAGTCGGCGGTCACCTCGCTTGCCGAGGAGGTCCCATCCGAGCTTGCCGGCGACGTCCAGGCACTTGCCGAGGTCGCCCAGGAGGCGAACGGCAAGTCGCTCATCGACGTGTCGACGCTGCTCGACTCCGACAAGTACACGACTGCCACGAAGCACATCGAAGACTGGGTGAGCGCGAACTGCGGCGGCTGATTCTGCCCGCGGTTCAAGGAGTCAGCCCCGGTTCGGCGCGGATCAACTTGACCAGCGCGTGTGAACGTCGCGGTTGTGGTGACGGTGTGACAGGAGTCGACTAGTTCGTCCGCGCTCGCGACGATGATCCGCGCTTACAGGGGCGACGGACCACGCGAGGGCACGGCGGCAGCATGCGGGTTCGAACAACCGCGAGTACCCCGGGGCAGGTATTTCTACGATCGAAGGATCAGGCGGACTTCTCCCGCGGCGGGCGCTTGGCCACCCGGGGAACGATGGTCGGGTAGACGTTCGATCGAACAGTCTCGGCGG
>JBBQJM010000265.1:0-6199 GCA_038325895.1 Mycobacteriales bacterium | reverse complement strand
CCTGTACGGCCCGGTCCCCAGCTATCGGGAGCCGGCGCAGTTCTTCGACCGTGAGTTGCGGTACGCAGAAGCGTTCGGCATCAACGGGAGGGAGGTCGACCGCTGGCCCGAGGAAGCGCTCTTCGAAACTGCCGCCGTTATCACGATCAATCAACGTGTCCACGAGATCAGCAGAACGCTTGCGACGGGCCCGGCAACGAAGGACACCGACGAAGCGCGGTATCTGCACCGGCTTGCCCGCTACGTCACGGCCCTGGTCGGGGTCGGATTGGAAGCGGTCCGTCCCTGGACATTTCACGACTACGCCACCCTGACCGCCTCGCCCGCGACGTTCGATCAGCACGTGAACCCGATGCTCGAGAAAGCGCGGGCCGTGCTGCGGCACGAATTCACCACCCGAACGATCGGTCCGCCACACAGCCGGCCCGAATACCGGCTGGCGCGCGACGAGCCGACCTGGACGAGGTTACGAGACACGTTGCGCCAGCAGGTGTTGACAGATTCCCGCGCGCCGGGCCGGTAGCCCCGGTGATCACCGCGGGCTCAACCGTCGGTCCCGGGCTCCGCCGAGCCATGTTTGTGCCCGGCGGCGTTGCCGGTCGACGGAACTGCTGGCCGAGCAGCGCTGGGTGCCGGGAGCAGGTCCGCATGCAGGTCGCACGGAATCGCCGAGCCCGGGATCGCGCTGAACGCGGCGACCACGGCCGGTGCTCGCGAGTGCTTGGGCAGGTCGAACATCGGGTGCAGGTCACGCAGCGGCTCACCGTGGGCGATCACTGCGGCCAGCACGGGGCTAGCCTGAGGTCATGGCTGTCGAATCCGTCATGGTCGCGCTGGGGTGGCCGTTGCCGGTTTTCTGCCTGCCCGACCTGACGGGCAGCACCGTGTCGAGCGAGTCGTTCGCAGGGAAGCCCTTGCTGGTGGCCTTCGTGTGCAACCACTGCCCGTACGTCAAGCACATCGAGCGAGGCCTCGCCGAGACACTCCGACGAAACCCGGACCTGCAGGTCGTGGGCATCTGCAGCAACGACGCCGCCGCATACCGGGACGACGCACCGGCCGCGCTGGCCGAGCAGGCGGCCCGAGCGGGTTGGGCATTTCCCTACCTGATCGATGAGTCCCAGGAGGTGGGCCGCGCGTTCAACGCCGCCTGCACGCCGGACTTCTTCCTGTACGACGCCGACGGGCGCCTTGCCTACCGTGGCGCGATGGACACCTCGACTCCCGGCAATGGCGCACCCGTGACCGGGGAACTGCTCGACGCCGCGATCAGCCTGGTGCTGGCCGGACAGCCGGTTCCCGAACCGCACCGACCGAGCATGGGCTGCTCCATCAAATGGCGTGACTGACAGCGCGGTCCCTGTCGGCGATTCGCCCGTGGCGAAGGGACGCGACCGTGCTCACCGAGCAGCCACATCCGGCGCCGGCGGTCACGCCGGCGATCGTTGCCGCAGTCAGCGAGAAAGCGTCTCAGCTCAGACAAAGCCGAGGACGGCGCCATCACATTGACGATCGCCATCGCCCGGCCCACCCATGTCAGAACCGTTGCTAGGACAGGAACTTCGCTATCACGGGGACGAAATCCTTTGGCGCCGCGAGTGGCTCGACGTGCCCGCCTGCGAAGACATGCAAGGTGGCGTGCGGGATCAGCCCGGCGATCAGGCGGGCATTGACCAACGGCACGATCGCGTCGTCGGAACCGGCGATGACCAGGCACGGCTGGCGGATCATCCAGAGGAACGGCAGGCTGGCCCAGCAGCCGACGGCCGCCATCTGATAGAGGTACGCCAAGCTGATGCCGGTGACCTTGGTGTTCCGGAAGAGCCGGCGGACGTCCTCGGTGTGCTCGGCGTCGTCCCCGCCGTACAGCAGGGCGGCCGCGGCCTTGGGATCGTAGAAGCTCTCCACCCGCATCATCTTCGCCAGCACCTTCGGGTTGCCCGGGATGGACATCACCCCGGTACTGGTGCTGACCAGCACCAAGCGGCGGCAACGGTTGCGGTGCTGGGCGGCGAACTGCTGGGCCAGTGCGCCGCCCCAGGAGAAACCGAGGACGTCGACCTGGCGGTGGCCCAGGTCGTCCAGCAGCTGCGCGAGCATCCAGGCCAGCTGCGGGAAACCCAGCGGCAGCGGGCTGGTCGGCGAACCCCCGACCCCGGGGACGTCGACCCTGATGATCTTTAGGTCCGGATCCAGTGCTTCGACGAGTAGGTCGAAGCTCTCGAAGCTGACCCCGATTCCCCCCAACAACAACAGCGGAATACCACCGGGTTTCCCGGGCCGGACGTCCACCCGGAGGTCCTGGTGGTAGATCCGCGACCGCCAGGTGGCCGTGGTCGATGGTGTGGGGATGTCATTCGGGGGGGCGGACACCTTCGATCCCTTCATTCGATGGGACACGCACGGCCCGTGGGCTGACGAACAACCCACATCGCGGCGAACCCTGGATACAGCGTCCCACGCCGAATGGCGGAGCTGTCGGGATGTTAATGATCATCACCTCACAGTCCGCCCGGTCCGGTGACGCTGGGTGCACCTGCAGTGCCCGCCAGGTGCCAGTGCGTGATTCCCCGCGGATTCCGCCACCAGGACCTTTGGCCCTGACGGCCAGATCCTGGCAGCGGGACGGTGAAGATACGTCAACCGCCGTCGACTCGCGGGAGATCGGTGAGCTGGCCGCTGACGCTGTGGCTCGCGGTCAAAGGGAAGTGGCAGCAATGCGTCTGAGCTGGAAGGACGGCCTGGCGACGGTACTCGTTGCGGTCGCGGTGGTGGTCTTCGCGGTGTGGTCGGTCGGCGCTTCGATCGCCGGGATCGTCGGCCGCGGCCTGGTGGTGGCGATCCTCCTGCTCGGGATCGCCGGGTGCTACACCGCGCAGTCGCAGTTCGAGACCGTGTACGGCGCCAACGGCACCACCAGACCGCCGCTGGCGTATGTCGTGCTGATCTCGGTGATGGGTGCGCTCGCGACTGTGGCCGGCATCGTGGCCATGGTCGTCGGCGGTGGCCTCGCGGTGACGACCCTGCTGCTGGCCATGATCGTGATGTGGATCCTGGCCACGGTTCGTCACCAGTTGCCCACCTCCGCCCGCCGGCCCGCTGCCGCGCGGCGCTGACCGGCGGGGCCGGGCGAACCGGCATCACGCCACGATCGTGTCCAAGGTGACCTCGATGTTCCCGCGGGTCGCGTTGGAGTACGGGCACACCTGGTGGGCCTTGGCGACCAGATCATCGGCCGTCGCCTGGTCCACTCCCGACATCTCGACGTGCAGCGCCGCCGCCAAGCCGAAGCCGCCGGCACCATTCGGGTTCAGCGAGATGTCGGCGGTGACGGCGGCATCGGCGACAGGCAACTTCTGTCGCCGAGCGATCAGCTTCAGCGCACTGAGGAAGCAGGCCGCGTAGCCGGCCGCGAACAGCTGCTCGGGGTTGGTCGCGCCGCCGGGGCCGCCCATCTCAACGGGCGTGGCCAGGTCGACGTCGATGATGCCGTCGGACGAGCGGCTGTGCCCGTTGCGGGCCTCGCCGCTCGCGGTAGCGGAAGCGGTGTACAACGCGGTCACAGCAGTCATATCGGATTCCTTGTCGGGTCTGGCGATGCAGCTCAACGGATCGGCGCTGGGTGGCGCCGGCCCAGAGGTTGGCAACCTGCCTGTGTCTCGGGTTGTTCCCCGACCCGCTGTCGCCGACGCTCCCGCGCGCTTGACAACAACAGAAAGCCACCACGGCGCCGCAGAGGCCCGGACGAGAGGCCCGGACGAGAGGCCGCCCTGATGGCCCGCAATGAAGGCTGAGATGGCAACTCAGGGCCGGATGAAAAGGACAGGGCTCGCTGTCGGGGTTGGCTCCTATGCTGTCGGGGTACTCCTGGAACGCCTACCGCCGACGGAGGATGACGCCCGGATGACCGATCTCGCTACCGAAACCACCACCACTGACGGCAGTGTCGACGTCACTGTCGCGCATGGATCTTCCGATCTCGAGGACTACCGCACCGAACTCACCGGCTACTGCTACCGGATGCTCGGGTCGGCGTTCGAGGCCGAGGACGCGGTGCAGGAGACGCTGGTGCGGGCGTGGCGTGGTTCGAGTCGGTTCGAGGGTCGTTCCAGCCTGCGCTCCTGGCTGTACCGGATCGCCACCAACGTCAGCATCGACATGTTGAACGGCCGAAAGCGCCGCGCCCTGCCGATGGACATGGGTCCCGCTTCGGCGCCGGTCGCCGACTCGATCGGAGCACCGGCCGAGGGCAGCTGGGTGGATCCGATGCCCGACGGGCGGGTGATTCCCGCAGGCGGGGACCCGGCCGATGTTGCGGTCGCCAGGGAATCGGTGCGGTTGGCCTTCGTGGCCGCCCTGCAACACCTCCCGGCCCGACAGCGGGCGGTGCTCATCCTCCGCGAGGTGCTGCGCTGGGAGGCCAGCGAGGTCGCCGAGCTGCTCGACACCAGTGTCCCGGCGGTCAACAGCGCGCTGCAGCGGGCCAGGGTGACGATGGCCGCTCGCGACCTCGACGACGATCCGTCCGACCCCGTCGGCGAGGCGGAGCAGATCCTGCTCGATCGGTATGTCGATGCCTTCCAGCGCTACGACATCGCCTCGCTGGTGTCATTGCTGCACGAGGACGCCACCCAGTCGATGCCGCCGTACCCGATGTGGCTGCGCGGGCGGGACGACATCGGCCGCTGGCTGTCCGGTCCCGGCAGCGGCTGCGAGGGCTCGGTCCTCGTGCCGGTCAGGGTGAACGGGCGCGCCGGTTTCGCGCAATACCGGGCGAGTCCTCGAGGGCACAGCCCCTTTTCGCTGCAGGTCATCGATATCTCCGGCGGCCGGATCAGCCGGTTCACCCACTACGTCGACCCGAGGTTTTTCGCATTGTTCGGCCTGCCGGACGAACTTCCGTGAAGGCAGGCAGACTGGCCTCATGACTGAGAGGAAACGCCGTCCCGCTGGCATCACCGTCATCGGCTCGGGCACCGCAGCTGCGCCTGTCGACCAGGTCTCGATCTCGTTGGGTGTCGAGGTGGTCAGGGCCGCCCCGGGTGAGGCCTTCACAGCGGCCGCGGGAACGGCGACGCGAGTGCTGTCGATCCTGGCCGACGGCGGGGTCAGCTCGCGGTCCGTGCGCACCTCCGACGTCACGTTGGGGCCGAGAACCGAATACCAGAACGGGCGCCAATCGTTGCTCGGGTACCAGGCCGGTCAGCGATTGACGGTCCTGCTCGAGGGACTGCACGGGATCGAGCGGCTGCTGACCGATGTGGCCACGCTGGGTGGCGAGGGTGTGCGCATCGACGGCCTGACGTTGACGGCGGGTCAGCCGCAGGAGGCCATGGCCGCCGCGCGCGAGGCGGCCTTCGCTGACGCGACCGAGAAGGCGCGGCAGCTGGCCACGCTGGCCGGCCGGGCGCTCGGCGAGGTGCAGTGGATCGATGAGCGGCCCAGCGGCGGCGGGCCGCGCCCGATGATGGCCATGCGCGCCGCCGCCGCGGATGCGATGCCGGTGGCCACCGGAGACACCCAGCTGACGACTGAGGTCACGGTGCACTGGCTGTTCGCCTGACGGTCACGGCGCGGGCAAGGGTCGGTAGCCGCGGACCCGCACCCACCTCCCGCCGGATTCGATCCGATCGAGCACCAGCCGCTGCAACGACGACTTCCTCGGCAACCGGTCCAACCCGTCCAGCGGACGCACCCCGAAGGTGAAGTACATCGCATCCAGCTCGTCGTCGACCGGCTCGCCGTACGGGGTGAAGGACCGTCCGAACATCACGATGTTCGAGGTGGGAGCGAGATTGTCGGCCAGGAAGGGATCGAGCAGCCACGAGTTGCAGATCGCCGTCCGGGCAGACTGCTTCGGGAAGTGGCGGGCGAAGAACGCGGTCGCGTGACGGAATGAGTCGTCGACGGCCTCCGGGCTCAGCGGTCCGGCCTCGGGGATGTGCACGTCGAGGAACCACGGCCCGAGCACAATGGGCGGCTGCGGCTCCTCAGGCCGCCGCCGGCGCAGGTGGAACTGCAGCCGTCCCAGCTGGAACAACGTGCCGGAGAGCACCGCCGCCAGCCACCAGGCGGCATCCAGCCCGAACGAGCCGGTGTTCGCCCGGTGCAGCCGAAGGTGCCGCCCGACGTCACCGAGGGTGGCCGCAACGGTGGCAGCGGGGATGTCTCGCCTGATCATCCAATCGGCCACCGTGGG
>JBBQJM010000264.1:0-6214 GCA_038325895.1 Mycobacteriales bacterium | reverse complement strand
GTCGCCTTGAGGATGCCGTTGGGGCACCAGAGGTACAGGTGATCGCCGATGAGACGGACCGCGTCCGGTGCGGTGTCAGCTGCGTCACCGAGTTCCGGTACGGCAGCCACCTTGGCGGGGTCGGGCGCGGGGGACAGGAAGCCGAGGAAGTGCCGCGATCCGTTGTCCGCGATGTCCGCCAACGGATCAGCGGCCATCGCCGCGGTGAGCTGACGGCCGGTGCGCACCACGACCGACGCGCGCACGCCAACCTTGTCGGCCAGTGCCTCCTCGATGTCCACTGCGACCGCGGAGGGCTTCGCGCCGGTGGAGAACACCGCATTGCCGCTCTGCAGGTGGGTGCGGACGTCGGAGTAGCCCAGCTCGGCCAGCAAGTCGCGTAGATCGGCCATCGCGACGCGCTTGCTCGGACCGACGTTGATGCCGCGGATCAAGGCGATCAGGGTTGCCACGGCAGGTCCTCCTGAGCAACTGGGTGTGGTGTCCGTCGAGGGTACGGTGACCCGATGCTGATCGCCGTCTCCGCCGACGAGGACACCGGTATCGCCGGCGCCCTGCTCGAGCAATTACGGGCCCGCGGCCATCAGGTGCGCGCGCACGGCGCGCTGGCGCCGGGCGAACCGGCGGGATGGGCGTGGGCCTCGGAGGCCGCCGCCCGTGACGTCGCCGACGGCCGCGCGGAGCAGGCCGTGGTGTGTTGCTGGACAGGGACCGGCGCCTCCATCGCCGCGAACAAGTTGCCGAGTGTGCGGGCGGCGCTCTGCCTTGACGCGGCGACGGCGGCCGGCGCGCGCAGGTGGAACGACGCGAATGTGCTGGCGTTGTCGTTGCGGTTGACGTCAGATGCGGTGCTGGGTGAGATCCTGGACGCCTGGTTCTCCACGCCGCCCTCGTCCGACCGGGACGACGTCGCCAACATCACCCACGTGGCCGAGATCGGCTGAGCGCCATGGGATCCGACGAGACGGGGCCGATCGGCGGTGTGGCAGTGATCAGCCGTGGCACCGAGCGAACCGTCCGAGCTCGACTCCCGCGACAAACTCAGGCCGTCGACACCACCGGAACCAGCACCGGGTGCAACGCCGGCCGCAACGCCGGCCGGCATTCCAGCGGACCGTCCGCCACGTCCGCGGCCGCCCGACGCAGCGAGGTCAGTACCGGAGCGATGTGCGGCTGATCGGCTGTCCCCGAGCGAATCTGCGCTCCGATCCGGCGCACCGGACTGACACCGGCCACCGGCCGCAGCACGATGGCCTCGTCGACGAATTCCGGCTGCGCGAGCCGGGGGAGCAGGCTGACCCCATGGCCGGCGGCGATCAGACCGACCACTCCGACGAACTCGTCCGCGTAGTGCCGCACCCGGGGCAGGAACCCGGCGCGCTCGCAGGCGTCCCGGGTGATCCGCCAGCACGGCACTCCGGGCGTGGCCAGGATCCAGTCGGCCTCCCGCAGGTCGGCGAGGTCGATCTCGGCCTCTTCCGTCAGCGGGTGCCCGAACGGCAGCGCGACGTCCATGACGTCGTCGAGCAGATGCTCGGACTGCAGGCGCGGATCGTCATGCCCGAGCAGGAACTCGCCGCTGGCCATCGTCACTGCGACATCCACGTGCCTGGCCAACAGCGCGCCGATCGCGTTCTCCGGCTCCACTTCGCGGATCTCCAGCCGCAGCCGGGACGTCCGGGCCATGTCGGTCACCACCGGCACGGCGATGGCCTTGATCGCGGAGCTGAACGTGCCTAGCCGCACCGTGCCCGCGTCGCCACGGCGGAACGCGGCGAGGTCCGACTCGGCGTGCTCCATGTGGGTGAAGATCTGATGCGCGTGGCTGAGCAGCAGAGCGGCCGCTTCGGTCAGCCGTACCCGGCGGCCGTCCGGCTCCAGCATCGGGGTGCCGGCTTCCCGGGACAGGGCCGCCATCTGCTGCGAGACTGCCGAGGGCGTGAGGTGTACCGCGGCGGCGGTCGCTGCGATCGTGCCGCACCGGTCGAGCTCGCTGAGGATCTCCAGCTTCCGCACATCGATCATGCAGTTCATCTTACGCATTCCCGTAAGAACAAACAGATGGACGTGAGCAATTAACAGGTCCACTCTTGAGTCATGACCGCTCTCGTGATCGTGATGATTCTGCTGGCCCTTGCCGTTGCCGGACCGCTGTTCGGCAAGGATTCGCGCTCGTCCGGCGCGTGGACCCCGAGCGAACCCGGCCAGCCGCTCTGGACGGACGCAGGCCCGCACCACGCCCATTGATCGCGCACCCCGTGCGTCCGATCAGCACCCACGGTGTTCCCCGGCCGTCCCTGTGATGACCCGGTGATCGACAGCCCCCGAGGCACCTGCGCCCTCATGCGAGCAAGATTTGCGCTGATCGCACCGCCGGACGCTGGCGCTCGGGCCGTCACACAGTGCACAATGGCCTCACAACTACACACGCAGCACGGATCGACCGCGTCTCGACGCGGAATGACTGTCTGCCGCGGCCTCCACGTTGGGGAAGACGATGGAGCGCGAGCGGAGGTGGATGGTAGTGACCCGTGGTGTGGTGTTCGTACACTCGGCGCCCGCGGCGATCTGTCCGCACGTCGAGTGGGCGATCTCCGGTGTGACCGGGGGTCGGGTGACGCTGTCCTGGACAGAGCAACCCGCCGCCCCGGGGTCGTTGCGTGCCGACGTCAGCTGGGCAGGCAAGCCAGGGACGGGCGGTCGTCTTGCCAACGCCTTGAAGGCGTGGCCGATGCTCCGATTCGAAGTGACCGAGGAACCGAGCGCCGGCGTCGACGGCGAGCGGATCTGCTATGTCCCCGGTCGTGGGGTGTGGCGCGCGGCAATCTCGGCCAACGGAGACGTGATGGTGGGCGAGGACCAGCTTCGCTCGCTGATCAGTTCGGCGACCAGTCTCGACGCCGCCCAACACCGTCTCGCGGAGCTTCTCGGCACGCCCATCGACGCCGAGTTGGAGCCGTACCGGCGGGCGGGTGAGGGCACCCCGGTCACCTGGTTGCATCAGGTCGGATAGGCGTCGGACCAGCTCAGAATGAGCTCGACGAGGTGCGCTCGATGAGAGGCTTCTCACGTCGCTGCCTCACCCGAAGCTGGGCCTTTCGGGCAACCCGACCCGCCGCGGTACGTCGACCTTTCGGGGAACGACGACGCGAGAGGTGATTCAGGTAATGCGGCTGACCGGCCGGAGCGTGACGGTGCTGTTGTCGGCCCTGTTGATCGTCGTGCTGACGGCGGGCGCGGCAGCCGCCTGGGCGTTGGGCCGTCAGCGGGTCGACACCTCGACGGCGTCCGTCGACTACGTGGCCGGACCCACCGCCGATCGATCGATCCGGATGGCCGGCGGCGCCGGAGACCATCCGCGGGCCAACGAAATCCGCGACGTGTTGCAGGGCTACTTTGATTCCATCAACAATCGTGACTATGCCGCCTGGGTCTCCACCGTCGCCGCCTCGCAATCCTTGGCGCAGGATCCGCAGCGATGGGCCAAGGAATACTCCAGCAGCGTCGACTCGAACCTCGTGGTGACGATGGTGTCCGATGACCCCCTGCGGGCGCGGATCAAATTCACCTCTCAGCAGTCCGTGGAGCTGGCGCCACCGACGCTGCTCGCGGACTGCATCGACTGGGACGTGACGTACCTGCTCAGCGACACCGACCGCGGCTTGGTGCTCAGCGGCATCGACCCCTCGGCCCAGTCGATGACGGCCTGCGAGTGACGCGCCTGCGCCGTCCCTGGGTTGGCATGATTGCCGTGCTGGCCACCGCTGCGCTCGTCACTGGCTGCGCGTCACAGGCGGATCAGCAGACCCAGACCACCAGCGCAGCATCCCCGGTCGCGACGTCGGCCGCATCGGCGAGCCAGCCCGCTACCGGTTCGTCCTCGGCCGCCGCGTCTGCGGTGTCCACCGCCGAGCCGATCAGTGCCTCGCCGACCCCGCCGCCGGCGGCCACGCCGGCTGTGCCCGCTCCGGCGCCCGCCCAACGCGTCGCGCCCGGCGGCCTCGTCACCGATGAGGACATGGCACAGGCCACCGCCGCGGTGGCCGCGATGACTGTACCGGACCAGGCGGGGATGGTTGTGATGGCCAACTCCGCGCAGGCCGTCGGCACCGATCTGGTCGAGGGGTTGCACCTGGGCGGCGTCATCCTGATGGGCTCGAACGGAACGATCGACGGCACTTCGTCCGGCACGCCCGAACAGGTCCTCGCAGTGACGCGGCGTCTGCAGTCGCAGGTCCCGGCCACGCAGGCCGGCGCGCCACTGCTGATCGCCACCGACCAGGAATACGGGCTGGTCACCCGCCTGGTGAACGGATTCACCGACTTCCCCGGAGCCGCGGAGCTTTCCGGGATCCCCATGACGGACGAAGCGGCCGCGCAGACGACGAAGGTGACGGCCGCGGCCGGCGCGGAAATGCTCGCGGTGGGCATCAACGTCGACTTCGCCCCGGACGCGGACGTGGTGCCGTCATCAGGGTCCTCCGCCATCGGTGATCGCTCGTTCGGGTCTGATCCGCAGCGTGACGCCGAGCTGGTCGCCGCCGCGGTGCAGGGCTATCAGAGCGCCGGGCTGGCGGCCACCATCAAGCATTTCCCCGGCATCGGCCGGATTTCCTCGGACACCCACAAGTCGTTGCCGACGCTGGACGTCGCCTGTGATGAGTGGAACGCGGTCGAATCCGTGCCCATGCGCGCGGGCGTCGACGCGGGCGTCGCGCTCGTGATGACCGGGCACGTGCTGGTTCCTGCGGTCGGCGACAACGACCTGCCGTCGAGCATCTCCGGATCTGTGGTGACCGACCTGCTGCGCGGCACCGGCACCGAGGGCTGCGCCGGACTGAACTTCCGTGGCGTCACGGTGTCCGACGCGATGGAGATGGCGCCGATCTCGCAGAACTACTTGCCCGGCGAGGCAGCCTGGCGAGCGGTGGTCGCCGGGCAGGACCTGGTGCTGATGCCCACCGACCCGGAGGCCGCGGTCGCAGGGATCATCACGGCGGCCGGGGACGGTTCGCTGTCACCGGACGTGCTGAAGGCTGCCGCCACCAGGGTCTATGCCCTTCGGCTGGCGTTGCGCGCGCCGCAACCGGCCCTTGACGTGGTGGGGTCCGCCAACCACGAAGCTATCGCCGCGGAGGCCCGCGCCGCGGGCTGAGCAGTTTCGCTGCCGCGGCCGACCCGCCGATCATCCTGACTCGGTCAACAGCGCCAGCTGACTTGGTCACAGCGCCAGCTGACTTGGTCAACAGCGCCAGAAACGCCCGAGCGCTCGGCGCCGACGGCTCCGGCTGCCGGTGTACGAGGCTGACCGGGTACGCGCTGACCGTCGCATTTGCCTACGCGTCGTTGTTCGGCTGCGTCGCCGGATCGTCGTTCGTGGCTGCAAGAAAGTGTGCGGACTTTCCGCGACGCAGTTCAGCCTGGTGAACGCGCTGAACGCCGGCGGCATCCTGGTGACAACCCGCTGCCGGCGCTGGGTGCATCCGACTCCGCGGTGCCGATGGCCGCCGTGGTGGCCGGGGGGGTGCGCTGGCCGCGCCACCTCAGAGCGGAATGTTGCCGTGCGCCCCGCGCCCCGCGGGCGCTGAGGCCAGCGCCTCCGCCACCCGGCGTCGCGTCTGCGCCGGGGTGATCACCTCGTCCACGAAACCGAGGGCCACCGCCTTCTCCACCCCGCCGGCCAGCTTCTCGTGATCCTCGGCCAGCTGTGCATGCAGCGCATCGCGCTCCTCGGGCGACGCCGCGGCGAGTTTGCGCCGGTGCAGGATGCCGACCGCGGCTTTGGCGCCCATCACGGCGATCTGCGCGTCCGGCCAGGCGAACACGGCGGTGGCACCCAGCGATTTGGAGTTCATCGCGACGTACGCCCCGCCGTACGCCTTGCGCGTCACCAGCGTGACCCGCGGGACGACGGCTTCGGCAAAGGCGTGCAGCAGCTTGGCCCCGCGGCGCACCACACCGTCCCATTCCTGGCCGACGCCGGGCAGGTACCCGGGCACGTCGACGATCACCAGCAACGGAACGCCGAACGCGTCACACATCCGGACGAACCGGGAGGCCTTCTCCGCCGAGGTCGAGTCCAGGCAGCCGCCCAGCCGGAGGGGATTGTTCGCCACCACACCGACGGTGCGCCCGCCCAACCGGCCGAGGCCGATCACGATGTTCGGCGCCCACTTGGTCTGCAGTTCTTCCATCGGCTCGTCGAGGATGCCGT
>JBBQJM010000263.1:0-6219 GCA_038325895.1 Mycobacteriales bacterium | reverse complement strand
CGCGTCCGCGTCCACCCAGATCTCCGGCCTGCCGTTCGCCGGCCCGGTCGCCGGCGTCCGCGTCGCACTGATCGCCGGCGAGTCCGGCCAGAGCCAGTGGGTGGCCTTCCCGACCCACTCCCAGCTGGAGAAGGCCGTGTTCGACATGGTCGTCGCCGGGCGAGTTGCCGGAAGCGACGACAGCGCCGATATCGCCATCATGATGGTGGAAGCTGAGGCTACTTCAGCCACCGTCGATTTGGTCGCAGGCGGGGCCACCGCCCCGACCGAAGAGGTCGTCGCCGCCGGCCTGGAGGCCGCCAAGCCGTTCCTCCGCGCGCTGTGCCAGGCGCAGTCCGAACTGGCCGCCACCGCGGCCAAGCCGGTCGCCGAGTTCCCGCTGTTCCCGCCGTACCAGGGTGACGTCTACGAGGCCGTAGAGCACGCCGCGAATGCGCACAACCTGGCCGAGGCGCTGACCATCCCGGGCAAGCATGACCGGGACAACCGGACCGACGAGATCAAGGCCGCGATCTACGACCAGCTCGCGGAGCAGTTCGCCGGACGGTCCTCGGAGATCGGCAACGCCTTCCGCTCGGTCACCAAGAAGCTGGTCCGCCAGCGGGTGCTGCGCGACAAGGTACGCATCGACGGCCGCGGCCTGACCGACATCCGCACCCTGGGCGCCGAGGTCGGCTACCTGCCGCGGGTGCACGGCAGCGCGCTGTTCGAGCGCGGCGAGACCCAGATCCTGGGCGTCACCACGCTGAACATGCTCCGGATGGAGCAGCAATTGGACACCCTGTCGCCGGAGAACCGGAAGCGCTACATGCACAACTACAACTTCCCGCCGTACTCGACCGGTGAGACCGGCCGGGTCGGCTCGCCCAAGCGCCGCGAGATCGGCCACGGTGCGCTTGCCGAGCGCGCCCTGGTGCCGGTGCTGCCGTCCCGCGAGGATTTCCCGTACGCCATCCGTCAGGTGTCGGAGGCGTTGGGTTCCAACGGTTCCACCTCGATGGGCTCGGTCTGCGCGTCCACCCTGAGCCTCCTGAACGCCGGTGTGCCGCTGAAGGCGCCGGTGGCCGGCATCGCGATGGGTTTGGTGTCAGATACTGTTATCGACTCCGAAACCGGCCACGAGTCCGTGCAGTACGTCGCGCTGACCGACATCCTCGGCGCCGAGGATGCCTTCGGTGACATGGACTTCAAGGTCGCCGGCACCAAGTCCTTCGTCACCGCCCTGCAGCTGGACACCAAGCTGGACGGCATCCCCTCAGATGTACTCAGGCGTGCGCTCGTTCAGGCCCGCGACGCCCGGCTGACCATCCTGGAGGTCATGGGCGAGGCGATCGACGCGCCGGACCCGATGAGCCAGTTCGCGCCGCGAATCACCACCATCAAGGTCCCGGTCGACAAGATCGGCGAGGTGATCGGGCCGAAGGGCAAGATGATCAACTCGATCACCGAGGCCACCGGCGCCGACATCGCCATCGAGGACGACGGCACCATCTTCGTCTCCGGTGCGGACGGCCTGGCAGTGCAGGCGGCGATCGACACGATCAACGCGATCGCCAACCCGCAGTTGCCCAAGGTCGGCGAGCGGTTCCTGGGCACCGTGGTGAAGACGACCGCGTTCGGCGCGTTCGTCTCGCTGCTGCCCGGCCGCGACGGCCTGGTGCACATCTCCAAGCTGGGCAACGGCAAGCGGATCGCCAAGGTCGAGGACGTGGTCAGCGTCGGCGACAAGCTGCAGGTCGAGATCGCCGAGATCGACGCCCGCGGCAAGATCAGCCTGGTGCCGGTCCAGCCCGACGCAGCCGCCGACACCGCCGGTCCAGCCCCGACCGACGCCGTCCCGGCGCAGGTCTGAGCCGTCCGGATGGCTGCACGTGCCCGGCGAACCCGCGTCCTGGAGACAGGCGCAGACGGCTCGGTGGTGACCTGCTCGGAGCTGCCCGGCGGCGTCCGGGTGATCACCGAGAGCGTGCCGGGCGCGCGCAGCGCCTCCGTCGGTGTGTGGGTCGGGGTGGGCTCGGTCGACGAGACACCCCGACTCGCCGGCGCCTCCCACTACCTGGAGCACCTGCTCTTCAAGGGCACCAAAACCCGTACCGGGTATGAGATCTCGGCGGCCGTGGATGCGATCGGCGGTGAGCTGAACGCCTTCACCTCGCACGAGTACACCTGTTACTACGCGCGCGTGCTGGCCGAGGAGGCGGCAACCGCGGTGTCCCTGGTGTGCGATGTGGTGCTCGACGCCACCATCTCCAGGGCCGACGTGGACATCGAGCGCGGCGTGATCCTGGAAGAGATCGCCATGCGCGACGACGACCCCGAGGACACCCTCGGTGACGCCTTCGCCGCCGCCTTGTTCGCCGGCCACCCGGTGGCCGCTCCCGTCATCGGGACCGTGCAGACCATTTCCGCGATGACCCGGTCGCAGGTTGCCGGCTACTACCACCGCCGGTACACCCCGGACAAGATGGTGATCGCGGTCGCCGGTGGTGTCGATCACGCCAAGGTGCTCCGCTGGGTCCGCGCGGCGTTCAAGGACCGGAGCACGCCCTCGGCCACGTACGACCCGTCGGCAGTCCGACCGGCTCCCCCGCGTACCGGTCGCGGCCGGGTCGTCACCCGGCCAGGAACGCTGGTCGTCCGGCGCGACACCGAACAGGCCCACATGTGCATCGGGGTACCGGCCGGCAACCGCAACGATCCCCAACGGGCTGTGTTGGCTGTGTTTTCAGCAATCCTCGGCGGCGGCATGAGTTCGCGGCTGTTCCGCAGCATCCGTGAGGAGCACGGGCTGGCCTATTCCGTGTATTCGGGTGCGTCCTCCTACGCCGACGTCGGGTCGTTCTCCGTCTACGCGGGCTGCCTGCCCGATCACCTCGGCCAGGTGGCCAAGCTCATCGGCCAGGAACTCACGGTGATCGGCGAGTCGGGCATCAGTGCGGAGGAACTGCGCCGGGCGCAAGGGCAACTCACCGGGTCATTGGTGCTGGCCCTGGAGGACTCGGAGTCCCGGATGAGCCGGATCGGCAAGAACACCCTGGTCCGCACCGATTACCGGTCCGTGGACGACGAGTTGGGCGACATCAGGGCGGTGACCGCCGACCATGTCGCGGCGCTGGCCGCACAGTTGCTGAACCGGCCGCTCACCGCTGCCGTGGTCGGCCCGTACGCTTCGACCGACGACCTTCCCGCCGAGTTCGCGGAACTGACCGGTTGACGGGCTGATCCGGTCGTCAGGATCGAACGCGGGCCACCCGAGGTGGACCGCCCAGGAACGGGGCAAGGGCGATGACGGACGAGGTCTTGCGCATCGGCGTGATCGGCGCGCGTGGGCGGATGGGGTCGGAGGTCTGCCTGGCGGTGGACGCCGCTCCCGATCTGGATCTGGTGGCGGCGGTCGGGTTGGGCGACTGGTTGTTCTCGCTGGCCGACGCCGGCAGCCAAGTGGCGGTCGATTTCACCCACCCGGACGCGGTGATGGAGCATGTTCGTTTCTGCATCGACCAGCACATCCACGCCGTGGTCGGAACATCCGGTTTGACCCAGGATCGGTTGGACACCATCCGCGAATGGCTGGCCGTCAAGCCGGATCTGGGCGTCATCGTGGTGCCGAACTTCGCCATCGGCGCGGTGCTGGCCACCCGGTTCGCCCGGTTGGCGGCCCGGTTCTTCGAATCGGCCGAGATCATCGAGATGCACCACGCGGGGAAGGCGGACGCCCCGTCCGGCACCGCGTTCAGCGCGGCGCAGGCTATCGCGCAGACCCGCAGCGAACTGAGCCTCGGGCCGGTCCCGGACGCCACCACCCAGCAGGCGGACGGCGCGCGCGGGGCCGATATCGACGGCATCCACGTGCACTCCGTGCGGCTGCCCGGGCTGGTGGCGCACCAGGAGGTCATCCTCGGCAACGCAGGGGAGACCCTGACGATCCGGCACGACTCGTTGCACCGCTCGTCGTTCATGCCCGGTGTGCTTGCGGCGATCCGCGCCGTGCCGGGCCGGCCGGGTCTGACCGTCGGCCTGGACGAGCTGCTCGGGCTCTCGGACTGACTCGACGTGCGGATCCGGCTGATCGTCGGCCTGCTGGTCGCATCCCTCGGCGTCTATTTCTGGCTGCTCACCGACCGTGCGCTGGCGTTGATCGCGTCCGGGTCGGCGGCCGGCGTCGCGTTGGGTATCGGTGTGCTGCTGCTGCCCGTCCTCGGCGTTGTCGTGGTGGTCTTCGAGCTCCGTTTCGGTTGGCAGACAGAGACTCTCGGCCGCAGGTTGGCCGCGGATGGCGGACTACCGGACGATACTGCCCTTCCGCGACGTGCATCGGGCCGGGTGCAGCGGGACGCGGCCGACGCGCATTTCGAGGTCATCCGTGCCCAGGTGGAGGCCGCTCCGCAGGACTGGCGGGGCTGGTACCGGCTGGCGCATGCCTACGACCTGGCGGGCGACCGGAAACGGGCCAGGGAGGCCATGCGGCAGGCCATCGAGCTGGCGCGGCACGAGCCCGCCTGATCCCCCCGGCGGCGGGTGACGGTGGCGGGAACGGCCACCTGGTGTGCACCGATCCGATCGGGACGGGGCGCACTACACCGCCACCAGGTCGATGCTGCCGGAGTATCTGATCTCCACCAGTTCGCCGGCACCGGTGTCGAATGCGCGGGCCGGGCCGTCGGCGGACCAGCCGGCGATACCGGCGAACCGGCGGCTTGCCCGGTCGGACTCCGGCAGCCACCAACGGCCTGACGTCGCGCCCACCCGGCGCAGCGCATCGGCTGCGGCGGCCAGCAGCCGGCCACCGTGCCCGCGCCGTCCCCACCGTGGCACCACATAGATCACCTCGATCTCGCCGGCCAGGTCGCCGTCGGGTTCGGCGGCGACCGCGGCGAACCCGACAGGTTCGGATCCCTCGGTGGCCAGCAGCACCGCGCCGCCCTGGCTCAGCCGGGCCTCCCACGACGCGGCGTGCGCCGCCGGGTCGGCCAGCACCACCTCCGACGGCAGGACGTCGGAGAACGCCTGCTGCCAGACCTGCAGTTGCAGCGCGGCGATCGTCGCGGCGTCACCAGCTTCGGCGAGGCGCACTCGGCTCTCGGCCAACGGACTCCCTTGTTGTTCTCGCCGACCGATTCGCGGCCGGCTCGGCGGACAGGCTCGGCGGATAGGCTCCGCCGACAGGCTCGGCGGCCCGTTGTCGGTCCCTGGTGGCAGCATGCCCGGTGTGCCAGTCTCCATCTCCAACAGGTCCACCTCCAACCGGGCCACGACTGTCAGGTCCGCCGTCGTGGCTCGCGCGACGGCCTCGCCGCCGAGCCCCGAACTCGCACCCGGCCAGGCCCGCCGCATCGCCATCTCGGCGCAGCAACTGGCGACCCCGCCGCGCTCCGCCGACGCCCCGGCCATCAACCGTGGGCACCTGATGCGGCTGGTGCGCTCGATCGGCCTGCTGCAGATCGACTCGGTGAACGTGCTGGCCCGGGCCCACCTGTTGCCGATCTCAGTCGGCTCGGCCCCTATCCGGTGAGCGTGCTGGACGGCGGCCTGGCCACGGGCCTCCCGGGACAGGTTGCTGATCGAGGCGTGGGCGCACGTCGCGCCGCTCATTCCGCTGTCGGTGCAGCCGTTCGTCCGCTGGCGCCAGGAACAGTTCGCCACCGAGCCGTGGGGCCGGGTGGACACCTTGCGCCGCAACCACCCCGGGTTCCTGGACACCGTGCTGGCGGTCATCGCCGAGCAGGGTCCGAGTTCGGCGGGGGACATCGAGAAGGCGCTGGAGGCGCCGGGCCGGGAGACGTCCGGGTGGTGGGAGTGGTCGATCACCAAGACGGCCTGCGAATACCTGTTCGCGGTCGGCGCCATCGGAGTGGCGTTCCGGCGCGGATTCGAGCGATGTTACGACCTCATCGAGCGGGTGCTGCCGCCGGAGATTCTGGCCACACCCACGCCGGCGGTCTCGGACGCGAAACGCGCGCTGCTGGCGCTGGCGGCGCGGTCGCACGGCATCGGGACGGTCGCGGATCTGGCCGACTATTACCGGGTGTCCGTGCGCAGTGCGCGGATCGCGCTCGCCGAACTCGTCGAGGAGGGTGAGGTCACCCAGGTCCGGGTGCGCGGCTGGAAGGAGCCGGCCTTCCTGCACAGGGAGGCGCGGATTCCTCGTCGGGTCAACGGTTCCGCGTTGCTGTGCCCGTTCGACCCGCTGATCTGGGCCCGGGAACGCACCGAGCGGCT
>JBBQJM010000262.1:0-6241 GCA_038325895.1 Mycobacteriales bacterium | reverse complement strand
GATCGGCAGGAGCCCACCATCCCGCACAGCCTTCGCGTCGCAGGTGATCGCGACCAGCGGAGTGCCGTCATCCAGGGTGACTATCTCCGTGCGGCGATCTCGGCCCGCGGTGACCGATGTGGGATTACCTTCCGGGTCTGCCCAGGTCTCGATGTCCCTGGCCACTGCCACGCTGAGAGTGGGATCAACCAGCACGTTCCGCAAGGCGGTCTGCAGGGCGGACGTGTCGCCGGATCGGGACGCGGCAAGCACATGCTCTGACACCGCGGCCGCTGCGGCGCGCTGCCGAAGCAGGTCGGCCAGCAACGCCACCGGGATCGCGGCGGCGCTGAGATCCCGCAACAATGCTGCCGGAACCCAATGCAGGTAGCTCAAGTTCAGAATCCAGATCATTCGGTCGATCGAGGCGGCAATGGCGCAGATCGCGCCGATCACTGCAAGCGGGGCGAGCGACTGCCTGGTCAGTCCGCCTGCGGTGAAGACTCGACGAGCCAGCAGCGCTGCGGTGAAGAGGAGCAGGACGACCGTCGCAGCCTCTCCGACGCGCAGGAAAACCCAGTCGTGCCAAAAGGTCGGAATGGGAAGTGACGGCCAGACGGGAGGCCGGTAGAAGCCGTCGGGCGTCGAGCCGGACGTGGCCACAACGGTCAGCCGTACCCCCGAGGTGGCAGCAATCAGGCCGCCGACGAGAATTCGCGCGATAGGCGTCAGCCGTGCCTTCGGGTAGCGAAGGACGAGCGCCACCGTCGCCGGCAGGTAGAGCGGCTCGAGGACATAACCCAGCGGAGTCAGATAGCTGGCCGTGTAATGGGGATCGTTGAGATCACCGGGAATCGTCGCCGCGGCGACCAGCAGGCACGCCCAGCCGTTTGCCGGAGGGAGGTCGGTGGCCAGCAGGACGAGGCCCACCACAACAAACGCCAGCGCGACGACCCAGGTGATTGCGACGAACGCCTCGTTACCAGCAAGCTGTGGCGCGGACAGCGCGACTTTGCCCACCACGATGGCGCAGCCCACCACGAGGGGGACCGCCGAAACTCTGTGGGCGAACACGCTCAATTGTGAACACACCTGGGCGCACCGCGCCAGCACGGTCGGACCGTTCGCGTGCGATTGGAGGCTGACTCATCGTCGATCAACCACCAGATCCCGCTGCCGAAAAAGGTCTTCGACGATTCAGCCATGAACGTCGACGTTCTCGTCTGGCGCGGTCGTTGGTTTTGTGGAAGGAGTTGGGAGCACCCAGCCGTGCTCCTCTGCATTCATGATCAGACTCCAGCCAAGTCGACGGTACGCCTCGAAGTCGAACTCGTCATAGAGCTCGTATTTGGTTGACGTCGTCGGGAATTCCGGATCCCGCTTCCGGTAGCTTTCCAGATCCCAGGACAGGCCCTCCGGGAGAACGCATTTGACGTAGTCAATAACGCAGATCGAGCCCTTGATGTAGACGGGGTGCGCAGGCCTGTCCGCGGCGCACTCAGCTTTAGCCGGTGCCTCTTCGTCTTTGACTCCATTCCAGTATGTAGCTGTTGCTTGCATCCAGCCTGAGGCTGGGTACTTCGCCTCCGCCCGGGTGAGGGGCGCCGGATTGAAGTCGATCTCCACCCCAAGGTCCATCCTTGCACTGGCAATGGCGTCGCCCATGGCCGGGAATTCGTCTTCAGGATCCCCAGACCCGTCCAGCATGATGATTTGTTCGGGATATCTGCGGAGGGCCTCGACGAGCCCGAGATTGTCGTAATGCCCGCCGTCGGTGAGATAAAGGTAGGGGCTGTTGATGCTCGGTGACCCGAAAGCTTCGTGAACGACCTGGTACGGCGAGTCCAGATCGAGAAGCTTCGCGAATCGCAGGCTCCACGGTCTGCTGGCGCGCACGGCCCCGCGCCTGGACCGCTCGGCCAAGAAGTGGGCTTGCTGGGCCGTTGTCCCGGCCTTCTGCGCCAGACGGCGCCGAACCTTGATTTCGGATTTCGAAGGCGTCGAACCTGGAACTGAAGATCCGCCATTTTCAGTCACTTGCCTACGCAAACTGGCCAGTTGCGCGCCAAGCGCGTTCAATTCAGCCCGTTGGTGCAGCAATTGTTTCCTCCTCCGTGGATGATGAACAAGTTGCTGCAACTGGTCGTCAGCGACATTCTGCGACCTGAGCTCACTACGAATCCTCCGTTGCAAGTCCGAGACGTCATCCTTCGAGATGGGCGGCAACGCGCCGTCGTTCAACAAGTAGTTGGCGGCTACGGATATCTCTGTTGCCAGCTGTGCTAACTCGTGCGACGAATTTTCCAGGTCGTGAAACGTGCTCCGGGGATTCTCTTTTCCGTTGGCCGTCGATGTGTCGAAGTCGATGTCGTCGCCCGTCCAGTAGGGGTTCCTGACCCAGCAGCCGAGACGGATGTTCGCGAGAGCCAACAGTACCCGATAAGCCCCCAAGGCCTTGTTACCTCGACCATCGAGCGGAGCGACTGCCGCGCCAGAGATGGCAGCAGCGGAAGCGAGGTCCATCTCGCTCAACATCCCGCTGGGTGCGTACGTCGAAGCGGATTGACGATAGTCCCCACCAGGGAGCCTGTCATCGGTGAAGCCGATTTCATTGGAAAGAATGAACGTGGTCCCGTTGCGCCCGCTGGGGAGAACGTCGCCGTCCTTGATGTTTGCCGTTGCGCATAGCACCAGCCTTGGCTGTGGACGCTGACCCTCCGGCATGCTTGCAACTTCTGCCAAGGTAAACGGTCTGTTTGGTGCGGCAGGATCTCCTGATCGAGACTCAGCTGCGTCGTCATTTACTCGGTCGTCCGGATGGAGGAAGGCGTGGCGCAGTCGGCTCCGATAGAAGCGGAACATCGAGGTATTGTTTGCGGACAGGAATATTCTGGCCAGTAGCAAGCCAGCGCCAGAAATCCACAGCAGAGCGGTTGGCGGAGTTTGATGAGCGTACGAAGAAAGGACCGTCGCGGTAATCTTCACCACGATGAAATATGCCCCCAGGAAGGCGATGCTGACGCCCAGCCAGGGCGCAACCTTCTGTCGAAGGAAGACAAGTAGGTGGTCCAGATTGCTCTTGGTCGGTTTGGTCGTCCGTTTGGTCGCAGAGCGGACCGACACGAAAAAGGTGATCACAGCTCCTGCGGCCACCATCGCCTGCTTCCAGCCAACCCATGTCTGTAGCTGCTCTGGGAAGAGCTGGTCGAGATGTACCGCCACGTATGGAACCCCCGGATAGATGATCACGAAGAGCGCTGCAATCAGAATCATCAGGTTCGGCGTCTTGGAAGTCTCATTTCCGATCGTATTGGACCGAACCCCAAGCACTCCCAGGAATTTGTCGTATTTAACGTGACTTCGGCTGGCGCGATTCCAGGTCACAAATCGGGTATAAAAGAAGAATCCGACAGCGACAAAGAACGGCACTGCGGGCATCCATAACAGTGCGACCAGAGACTGGTCTTGGGGGTTGAATGTCCATGGACTTTGATCAAGCCCGATGAGTTTCACTGAGGTGCATTCCTCGACGATCAGCCAAGCCAAAAGGCACATCCCGGCGAAAAGAATTGTCAGGCCGACCAGTTGGCCCAACACGAGCGAGGCGATGAGATCGAAACGCACTCGTCCGGACGACGCTAGGTAGTTGGTATTTCGCCGTAGGCGATCGACTTCGTCGCTGGCGGGCTGGAAAGGTCTCTTTGAATTATAGGAGTCGTACTGCCGGCTCGCATACGCCGCCGCCATATATCCACCGCCACTGACGCCCACCACCGTGTCAGCAGTCTCGTACACGCTGTGGGGTTGGCCTTTCCGCAAGTTGAGCGCTTGGAGTGCTCCCAGGCAGAATGAGGCGGACTTGATCCCCCCGCCTGAGCAGCAAATGATCAGCTTAGGCCGTTTTTCAACTTTGCCTTTGCCCTTGCCGCCGCCCTCGTCGTCTTTGGCCGATTCCCAGTGCTTTCTTACCTTTTCGCGGGCCAGCCAACGGACCCGCGCGCATCCGCCAAAGATGCAAGAGACGATGATCAGGAGCCTCGGCGGAGCGGTGAGCCAATATTCAGTAGCATTTCCGGTCCACCACCAGGCGTTGATCCACAACAGGAGTGCCAGCCCGGCCGTGCCAGCCGCAATCAACCCGCCGCGTAAGCAGGTGACCAATCGGCCGTCCAACTCCACTTCCCTGACCTTCTGGAGTGTGGGCGCTGGCTTGGGTTCGGCGTGGTGCTCGGTAGGGTTTGGCGGCTGCATGGTCGCTGTTCTCCTTGGTCACGCGATGGACTCAGTGGACTGGGGATTCGCGGCCTCGGCTATTCGCAATCTGACGTGTTTTCATGAGCGGCCGCAGTTAGTGTGCATCCTGCTGCTCGATATCGCAGCGTTTGGCGTCGAAGCCTTTGTAAGCACAGGCATGCCGAAGCTCGCTCCCTGGGGCCGTATCACCGGCCCCAGGGAGCAATTGTCAATGAATCGAGCCCGTCACCATCAAGCCGCTCGGCGCACGGTGACCCCGTAATCGTTGACCACGATGGCATCTGCTCGACGATCACCGGTGACGTCGGCGAAGTAGGTGCCGCGGCTGCCGTAGTACGCGCCGGCCGTCCAGGGGCCGGCCTGGGCCGAGTATCTCGCGAATGAGGAGCCGTTGGACGGTTCGACGTTGATGCCGTAGTCGTTGACGACGACGGCGTCGGCACGGCCGTCTCCGGTGACGTCGGTGAAGTAGGTGCCGCGGCTGCCGTAGTAGCCGCCGGAGATCCAGGGCCCGGCGCCGAGGGTGCGGTCGTTGGTGAATGCGTTTCCGGTGGACGGGCGGACGTAGACCCCGTCGTCGTTGACGACGACGGCGTCGGCGCGGCCGTCTCCGGTGACGTCGGTGAAGTAGGTGCCGCGGCTGCCGTAATAGCCACCGTCGGTCCAACCTTCGTTCCCCAGGAATGACGCGTTGGCGACTCCGGTTGCCAACAGTACAAGGGTCATGGCCGATCCAGTCACGAGCGCCGCGCGGCGGCTGTAGCGACGGATTGTTGTGAGCATTGTGTACTCCTCGGTTGATCGATTGGCGCAACCCAATCGGGAAAAGGAAGAATTGGTGAATTTGCTGCCAGAGTGGCTGGGATACGTGGTCAGTCCGAGAACACGAGATCCGGACCGGCCCATGCGCGGCGCCGCGCAGGTTCGCCGGTCATATCATTGTGCGTAGGTCGAAACGGGCGGCTTGCCTGTTCGGCCTTTTGTTGGATCACGCTTTGTCCGCGATTGGTGCTGTCACCTTGTGGGTTCGGTTCGGGCGATCGTCCCTCGTCGATGATGCGCCGTCCGGGGCGGGGAATCTGCCGTGCAAGTACGTAAGAGAGCACGGGAAAACCCTCGCCGACGACGAGGCGAGTTCGGTGCGGCGCCGGGGAGGGCGACGGTGTCAGTCAGCGATGTTCGGCCGCACCACGACGACCGGGCATTCGCTGTGCGCGATCAACGCCCGGCTTGTGGACCCCAGCACGAAACTGGTCAGCCCGTGACGACCCCGCGAGCCGACGACGATCAGCTGGGCGTCGTGGGTGTGTTCCAACAGGATCGGCGCCGGCCGGCCATGAACGACGACGTGCCGGACCGTCACCTCGGGATACTTCTCCCGCCAGCCCGCCAGCTGCTCGGAGAGCATGGCGTGTTCCTCCTCGGTGCCGCCGTCGGCCACCGTGTCGGTGAAGGTGTGCACCGCGACCAATTCGGCCTCGTGCACGGAGGCCGCGTCGAAGGCGAAGGCCACGGCCGGCTCGCTGTTCGGCGAGTTGTCGACGCCGACCACCACCGGCCCGGACCCCCCGATGTGCTGGTCGGGATGGATGACCACGACCGGAGCTGGGCTGTGGGTGGAGACCGACAGCGCGACGGAGCCCAGGAACACGCTGGCCACCCGGCCCGAGCCGTGCGATCCGACCACAGTCAGCAGGGCGTGCTCGGATTCGTGGCGGATGGCGCTGACGGCGTCGTCCTGGGCCAGCAGCGTCGTGACGCGCAACGCGGGATGCGCTCGACGCAGGCTGTCCGCCACCCTCGCGAGCAGCCGCTGGCCTTCGTCATGCAGTTCCTGATCCAGCCCCTCGGGATCGGGGAGGTACCCGGGGTAGCCGAGGGCCGGAACCGCCCCGGCATAGACGGCCGGGTCGGTGACCGCGTAGGCGTGCACCAACACCAGGCCCGCGTGCCGGAGAACGGCCTCGGCCGCGGCCCAGTCGGCGGCCGGCCGCGACCAGGCGGAGTC
>JBBQJM010000261.1:0-6257 GCA_038325895.1 Mycobacteriales bacterium | reverse complement strand
ACCGCGAAGGGCGGTAGAGGAGCGGCTCCCACCCGGTGCGGATTGTCGGCCAGCAGTCTATGAAGTCGCCGTCGGCGGCCCGCTCAGCGCACCGGCCCCAGGCGGAAGCTGACGACCTGGCCGTCAACGAATCGCGCCTGCGCGAAACCGACCTTGCGCTCGCCGGGGTTCGCCTTCGCCGAGCGCACCCGCCAGGCCACGGTGTCTCCGGCGATCTGCTTGCGGGTGGGATCGACGCGGAGGCCTGAGGCCAGCCAGCTGTCGATCACCCCGCGCACCACGTCCTTGCCGCGCTGGGTGGGGCGCTCGGCGAACGGTGCCGTGGACGAAATCTGAGCGTCGTCGGCGTAGAATGCCACCATGAGATCGCGATCCCCGCTGCGCCAAGCGTTCTCGAACGCGAGCGCGGTCACGAACTGATCCGCCCGTGCCTTGCCGTGCTCGATCAGCCCGTCCAGAAAGGCCGGGTCGCGATTGAGCTTGGACGCGGCGCCCCAGGCCTGCGATTGCTTGGACCTGACCATCTCGATCACCCTGATGATCACCGGCCGGTAGGTCTTGCTGACCAGTTCGCCGGTGTCGATCAGGGAATCGATCTTCTCGATGAAATGCAGTTCCTGCAGCAGCGACAGGTTCCCGGCCAATTCGTTGCGGCGGTCGGCGATCTCCACGAGACTGGTTGGCTCGGCGGGCATTTCCTTCGGGTTGATCTGGATCACCCATATCTCGTCCGGTTCGGTGTCCAGCAATTCCCGGACCGGTGGATTCTGCGAGAACAGCCCGTCCCAATACACCCCGCTGTCCATCCGCACCGACCGGAACAATTTCGGGATGGCGGCGGAGGCGAGCACGGCGTCGGCGGTGATCTCGCCTGCCCGGCTGTCGAAAGCCTTGAACTCACCGGAGATCACGTCGACCGCGCCCAGCAGCAGCATCGGGATCTCGGTCGCGGCATCAGCGGCATCAGCGGCAGCGGTCGCACTGCGGCCGACCCGGTCGAAATCGACGTATTTCTCCAGCAGCGATCGCAGGTGATCCATCGCCAGCACGGAGGCGTAATTGTCGTACGGGCTGACGGACGGCGTGACGACGTAGTGCGAGAGTTGAGCCGCCCACAGCACCCAGGTGTTGATCATTTGCTCGGCCGGCGTGCTGGCCGAATTGTCGGCCTAGAATTTGGCGAGCAGGTCGGCGGCGCGCGGCGGATCGTCGTCGATCAGCGCCGACCAGACCAGCAGGGCGCAGATCGCGCCGCCGGAGGTGCCACTGACGCCGACGACCCGGTGACCGGCCATCACGTCCGGCTGGAGAAGGCGGCTCAGCACGCCGGCGGTGAACGCCGTGTGGCTCCCGCCGCCCTGGCATGCGATGGCCACTCGGCGCGGCTCGCCCTGCACGGTCATCCGTCCTCCACCCGACTGTTGGTCGGTGCCATCGCACCCGCGATCGCGTCTGCCGGATCGGTCGTCTGATCGTGGTAGCCGCAGCTTAGGTGTCGCGGTCAGTGGCGGCTCGACGTGCCACTGTGGACGGCCGATCGCCGGCTCAGCCGTGCACCGCGACTGCCGTGCGCCGTGGAGTTCGTCTGACGTCGGCGGACGTACTCACGGTGTTGCCAGGAAGTGCCGAGTGAGCGCGGCTCAATCGTCGGGGCTCGCCCCCACCAACGGGCTCCGCTCCGGCGTCCGCCAGCTGCGCAGCCATTCGACCTCGTCCGCCCGAAGGTCCCCGCCGCACTCCGAGCAGCGGTCCGTGGTCGTCGACTCCTGCCCGCATGCCCGGTGAATTATGCCCATCCGGGCGCCGGGGATGGGTGGTGCGGTGTGCTTTTCGCCCCATAGCACGAGCGCGTTGAGCACCGGGAGGGCATCCGCACCTGCCCCGGTGAGTGCGTACTCGAAATGGGTCCGCTGTTCGCCGCGGTAGGGGACCTTGCGCAGCAGGCCGGCCTCGACCATGGCGGCCAGCCGCCGGCTCAGCACGTTGTCGGCGACGCCGAGGGATTCCCGGAACTGTTCGTACCGACGGCCGCCGAGCAGGGCGTGCCGCAGGATCAGCAGTGACCAGGGGTCGCCGAGCACATCCAGCGCGCGGGCGATCGGGCAGTTGTCCGTCGACCAGTCCGACCGCAGCGGCACAGTTCCTCCTGGCGATCGCTGTCACTCACTGTCACTCACTGTCACACTTGCTGGGCACACTGGCTGGGCACACTTGCTTGAACGAAGCCTACTCGTTTACTGTCCCTTCAGACCAACCCCCGCCGGCGAGTGCCCGGCCCTGCGACGCACCCGCCAGAGGCACCCATGACCGCTCGTGAGCTGCATCCCGCAGGGCAGGGCGCAGTCGGTGCATCCGGGCTGCCGGTCACCCGGCGGGGCAGGCAGCGACTGCACCCGGCCTGGATCGTCGCCGGTGTCGCGTTCATCGCCCTGCTCGCCGCGGCCGGCTTCCGCGCCGCACCGAGCGTGCTGATCGTCCCGATGCAGGACGAGTACGGCTGGTCGCGCAGCCTGCTGTCGCTGGCCGTCGGCGTCAACCTGCTGCTGTACGGACTGATGGCGCCCTTCGCCGCCGCGCTGATGGACCGCTTCGGGGTCAGGGCCGTCACCAGCACCGCGTTGGTACTGGTGGCGCTCGGGTCCGGACTGACCGTCTTCGTCACCGCCGGCTGGCAATTGGTGCTGTGCTGGGGCGTCCTCGTCGGGCTGGGCACCGGATCCATGGCGCTGGTCTTCGCCGCCACCATCGCCAACCGGTGGTTCGTCAGACGCCGCGGGCTGGTGATGGGCGTGCTCACCGCTGCCAGCGCGACCGGCCAATTGGTCTTCCTGCCGATGCTGGCCTGGCTGGCCGACAATTCCGGCTGGCGAGCCGCCTCGATAGTGGTCTCGGTGGCTGCGCTGGCCGTGGTACCGCTGGTGTTGTGCTTCCTGCGGAACGACCCGGAGGATGTCGGCGTGCTGCCCTACGGGGCGCAGGAACCCGACCTGGCCATGGTCGGGACACGCGACGGGTCCGGTACCGCGGACACGATGCAAACTGGCCTGACGCAACAAGATGCCGCGACGAGTGCGGGCCCCGGGCACTCCGCTCGCGGTGACGACGGGGACGTCGGGGACGTCGGGGACTGGACCGTCGTCGCGGCCGGCGCCGCCCGTCGCACCATCCATGCGCTCTTCCAGGCCGCGCACACCCGGACGTTCTGGGCGCTGGTCGGCGGTTTCGCGATCTGCGGGGCGACCACCAACGGGCTGATCGGCACCCACTTCGTGCCCGCCGCGCACGACCACGGCATGCCGACCACCACCGCCGCCGGACTGCTGGCCGTGGTCGGGATCTTCGACATCGTCGGCACGGTGGCCTCGGGTGCGCTGACCGACCGGGTCAACCCCCGGATCCTGCTGGCGGTGTACTACGCGCTGCGCGGGGTCGGCCTGCTGATGCTGCCGGCGCTGCTGACCGACGCGGTGCACCCCAGCATCCTGGCGTTCGTCATCGTCTACGGGCTGGACTGGGTCGCGACGGTGCCGCCCACCGCCGCGCTCTGCCGGGAGGCGTTCGGCGACAACGGCACCATCGTCTTCGGCTGGGTGTTCGCGGCGCACCAGTTCGGCGCCGCGCTCGCCTCGCTGAGTGCCGGCGTGATCCGCGACGCGACCAGCGACTACACCCTCGCCTGGTTCGGCGCGGCGGGCCTCTGTGCAGTGGCGGCGTTGATGTCACTTGGCATCCGCAAGATCCCCCGCCTCCCCGCGCCGCTCCCGTAAGAAGCGCGGATCAACTTCCCCGGCGCGGCCCAACTGGTTGACTTGCGCCCCAGCAGTCCCATAACCACCCCACTTCGGCCGCGTCGACGAAGTTGATCCGCGCCGTCAAAGGTCACGAATCAGTGACACACGCCACCACTTGCGCGGGACCTATGGCCCTGCACACACCCCCCAGCGCTGACAATGCTCAGAGGTGCCGCTCGCCGAGTACGTGCGGTGCGCCACGGAAAAATCCGATGCGCACCAACGCAGTCGACAACGGCACCATTCATGTGCCCATCAGGTGCCGGCAAAGGAGCCACGAACGATGACCCAGTTCGTATTCGATTTCACCCAGGGCGACAAGGATCAAAAAGATCTGCTCGGCGGGAAGGGTGCCAACCTCGCCGAGATGACCAGATTGGGTCTGCCCGTGCCGCCCGGGTTCACCATCACGACCGAGGCCTGCCGGGAATACCTGGCGCTCGGCGCCGAACCCGGCGAGCTCCGGGTGCAGGTGACGATGGCGCTGCGGCACCTGGAGGACAACCTCGGCAGGCGCCTGGGCGATCGGCACGATCCGCTGCTGGTGAGCGTGCGTTCCGGCGCGAAGTTCTCGATGCCCGGAATGATGGAAACCGTGCTGAACATCGGTCTGAACGATGCCAGCGTCAAGGGTCTTGCCGAGGAATCCGGTGACGAGAGATTCGCCTGGGACTCCTACCGCCGGCTGCTGATGATGTTCGGCAAGACCGTGCTGGACATGCCCGGCGACGTTTTCGCCGACGCGCTGGACAAGGCGAAGTCCACCAAGGGCGTGCTGTCCGACACCGAGCTCGACGTCGACGACATGAAGGCGCTCGTCGAGGAATACAAGATCGCCATCCACGAGAGTTCGGGTCAGGAATTCCCGCAGCATCCGCGCGAGCAGCTGGACATGTCGATCCGCGCGGTCTTCAACTCGTGGAACACCAACCGCGCCCGGCTGTACCGGCGGCGGGAGCGGATCCCCCAGGACCTGGGCACTGCGGTCAACATCTGCACCATGGTGTTCGGCAACCTCGGTGACAACAGCGGCACCGGAGTTGCTTTCACCCGTGACCCGGCGACCGGCCACACCGGCGCCTACGGCGACTACCTGGTGAACGCCCAGGGCGAGGACGTCGTCGCCGGCATCCGCAACACCCTGAGCCTGGACGACCTGGCCAGCATCGATCCGGATTCGCACCGCGAGCTGATGAAGGCGATGCGCCGGCTGGAGACCCACTACCGCGACCTTTGCGACGTCGAGTTCACCGTCGAGCGCGGCAAGCTGTGGATGCTGCAGACCCGGGTCGGCAAGCGCACCCCGGCCGCCGCTTTCCGGATCGCCACCGAGCTGGTCGACGAGCATCTGATCACCCTGGACGAGGCGCTCGCCCGGGTCACCGGCGCCCAGCTGGCCCTGTTGATGTTCCCGCAGTTCGACAAGTCCGGTGTGCGCAAGCTGCTGACCCAGGGCATGGCCGCCTCTCCGGGCGCAGCGGTGGGCCGGGTCGTCTTCGACTCCGCGACCGCGATGGAATGGGCAGCCAAGGGCGAGCAGGTACTGCTGGTCCGCAGGGAAACCAACCCCGATGACCTCGGCGGCATGATCGCCGCCAATGGCATCCTCACCGCCCGTGGCGGTAAGACCTCGCACGCCGCGGTGGTGGCCCGCGGCATGGGCAAGACCTGCGTGTGCGGCGCCGAGGAGCTGGACATCGACGTCGTGGCCAAGACGATCCGCGTCGGCTCGGTGAGCATCGCCGAGGGCGACGAGGTCAGCATCGACGGTTCGACCGGCGAGGTGTTTGTCGGCGCGATGCCGGTGGTGGCCTCCCCGGTGGAGACCTACATCGAAAAGGGCATGGAAGCCCTGGAAGGTGCCGACGAGGAAACCGCGCAGCTGGTGCGGGCCGTCGACCGGGTACTGGTGCACGCCGACCAGCGCCGCCGACTGGGAGTGCGGGCCAACGCCGACACACCCGAGGACGCGAACCGTGCCCGCCAGCTCGGCGCCCAGGGGATCGGCCTCTGCCGTACCGAGCACATGTTCCTCGGCGACCGCCGGGCACTGATCGAGCGGCTCATCCTCTCCGATTCGACCGAAGAGCGCCACGCTTCCTTGGACGCCCTGTTGCCGTTGCAGCGCAAGGACTTCATCGAGATCCTCGAGGAGATGGACGGCCTGCCGGTGACCATCCGGCTGCTCGACCCGCCGTTGCACGAGTTCCTCCCGGACATGACCACCCTGTCCGTCAAGGTCGCGCTGGCCGAGGCCAGCGGCGCGTCCGGTCCGGCACTGGAGAAGGACGAGCGGCTGCTCAAGGCCGTGGAACGGCTGCACGAGGCGAACCCGATGCTGGGTCTGCGTGGTGTCCGGCTGGGGCTGCTGACTCCCGGGTTGACCGCATTGCAGGTGCGGGCGATCACCGAAGCGGCGATCGAGCAGGTCAAGGCCGGCAAGAACCCCAAGGTCGAGATCATGGT
>JBBQJM010000260.1:0-6264 GCA_038325895.1 Mycobacteriales bacterium | reverse complement strand
TTAACCGGATGTTGCTGGCCGCCGGCTACCGCTACCCACCCGAGTTGATTTGAGCACCAAGCTATCTCGGGCCGGGCACCGTCGGTCTGTTCACCCCGCACGCCGACAGTATCAACGACGTCCGGGACTACCTCGAGGCCGTCTGCAGCTATCTCGGCGTCGGTGTCGTCGGTGTCGTCGGTGTCGTCGGTGTCGTCGGTGTCATTGCCCCTTCCCTCGGCTGCACGCTGATGTACGCGGTGTTCCGCGGGCTTGACCATCGCAGCGCGCCGATCGGCTGGAACCCGTCAAGGAAATGGAATCCCGTCGGAACTCTCGTGGCGCTCGCCGGCGTCTACCACGGTTGGGGAGCCGCGTCGGTGGAGGAGTGGGTCACCGGCGGGGAGTTCATGAACGGGCTGCTCGCCGAAACGGTGGGCGGGGCAGCGAAACGCCCTACCGCACAGGCACTTCGCTGACGCCGCCGCCACTCCCGCACGCCATCAGCTATTTCTGCGGAGTCGCCACCGGAGACCTGTCGACGCGCAGAACCCCGGCGCCGGCAGCTTGGACGGGGCGACGAACATGCCTACGACCTCGGGTCCGGCATCACCGCCCGGAACATCAGTAGAGCGACGCCGTATTGAATGATTTCCTGCCCCTGCTGAACTCCGTAGTGCCGGTGCCCAGCCCGCCGCCGACGCCGACCAAACAGCGCCGAAACCCCCTGATGCGCTGGTGGTCCCGGCTGCTGGCCCGGTGGCGTAGGCGATCTCGCTGAGAGCCGGTCGCACGGCGTTCCGATCAAGATATCAAATCAGGAAATGTTCTTTGGGGGGAAAGGAGTTCACGCTTTCGTCCCGGCCAGGACCAGGTACTCCCAGTCCATCACCGCAGCGCCGTCGCCACGCTCGAAACGCTCGACCAATGCGTCGATGTCGGCATCCAGGGCGGCGACCCGCTGCGGATCGTCGGCGATCGAGCGGTACACCGCGATGGTCGGGCCGTAGTGGGACTTGAAGTATTCACGGAAATCCGCTGGTGCGCGGAAGTGGTCGACGGTGACGACATCGGTGCGGGCAGCGATACCGGTCACCCGATCACCGAACAGGTCCTGGACGTGATACTCGTTGCCCCACAACGGTGGCGGCTGCGCACCGGGCGGGGGCGGCGGTGCGTACGGTTTCATGGTGGCGAACAGTTGCCCGACGAAGCCGCCCGGTGTCCAGCTGAGCAGCGCGATGGTTCCGCCGGTCCGGCAGACCCTGATCAACTCGTCGGCGGCGCGCTGGTGGTGCGGCGCGAACATCACCCCGACGCACGACATCACGATGTCGAATTCGCCGTCCGGGAATCCCAGCGCCTCCGCGTCCGCGGTTTCCCAGCTCAGCGTCGCCCCGCGCAAGGCGGCCTGGGAGCGGCCGGTGTCGAACAGTTCCGGGGTCAGATCGGAGGCCACGACGGTGGCGCCGGTCAGTGCCGCCGGAATTGCCGCATTGCCCGAACCGGCCGCGACATCCAGGACCCGATTTCCGCGCCGGACCTTGCTCGCGTTCACCAGCACCGGCCCGAGGCCCGAGATGAGATCCGTTACCAGCTCAGGATAGTTACCGAGTGCCCACATCCCGCGGTGCTTCGCCTTGAGCTGCCGGTCGGCGTCCAGTGCGTCGATGGTTGTCGTCATGCGTGCCGTCCTTGTCTACGGGCCGGAGCTTTGCCGGCATCGGGTCCCTTGATGACCATGACGGTAGGAACTCGGCGTCTGTTCCGACACCGCGCCGACGCGTAAGTCCGGGCCGATCCGGACCAACCCGCACGGGTCGACAAGGCGGCGCACGCGTAATCGCCGCTGACACGCCGCGGGTGCAGCGATGCAGCGATGCGGCGATGCGGCGATGCGGGGATCGGTTCGGCATGGGAATGGTGGCCGAGGTGGTGCCGGTCGCCACGGTCAAACAGTCTTATCGGGGAGGTTCTCGGCCACCCACCGCGCATATCCGACCGACTCCCAATGGCTGCGGTCACCGACGACGTACAGGCGATCACGGGCCCGGGTGACGGCGACGTTGAGCAGGTTGGGTGTGCCGGCGGCCCACTTGCGCGAGCCCGGTGACACCCCGCCGAGAACGAGGATCACCGCGTCGTGTTCACGGCCCTGAAAGGTGTGCACCGTTCCGATCCTTGCCGATTCCATCGCTGCCGCAACGGCTCTGTCGGAACGCTGATCTTCGGGCAGCAACGACCGAATCTCCTCCGGCACCAAGAAGGACAGCGCGCGGGTGACCCGTTTGAACGGGCTGATCACGGCCACCGACGGTGCTGTCGTCCAATCCAGCGACGACAACAGCGCACGCAGTTCGAGCCAATCCCGCTCGTTGAAGTGGTCATTGTCCCCACGTGTCCGCGGAACGTTGATCCATCGGCTGCTCCTGAGCGGCGGCTCCGGTCCGGACCTCGGCACCCGGCCGAGGACCATCTTGCCGCCGTAGGCCATGTCGTTGGCGATGGTGAACATCGGCTCCAAGCAACGGTTGTGGACCAGCAGCGGAAGTGACACCCACCGCCCGTCCCGGACTGTGCCCCGCCGGCTGATCGCGTCTGCCAGGCTCTGGACCGACGCCCGCGTGGGTGCCAGTTCACCGGGCGCACCGTGATGCGTCATCAGTTCATCAATCAAGGCTCGTGGCAACGTCACGACCGGTTCCAGTTGGAGGGGATCGCCGACGATGACCGCTCGCTGAAATCGAGCCAGACCGCCCACTGCCGCGGCAGGCACTGCCTGGCCCGCTTCATCGACGATCAACCAGCCGAGCGATCCGTTCGGAACTCGCTGCATCATCCGGGCCATCGACGCGAAGGTGGTGGACACCAGCGGCACCAGCAAGAAGAAGCCCTGCCACGCGGTCAATGTCGCGGTCTCCGCCGCCTGTCGCTGGATTTCGTTCGACTGCAATCCCATCCACGTCCGAAGATTGGCGTTCATCTGCCGGGCGCAGCTTCGCGAGAAGATCTCGTGGACGTGCATCGCCGCGGCAAAGAGGTCCTCGCGCAGCCGTTGCAGGACCGGACCTACCCAGGCCGTCCCCAACTCAACGGACCGGCGTTCGGCGTTCCTGGTTTCGCGTCGTTCCCACCATGTCGCGTCGATCCAATTCGCGCACTCGAAGTCCGGCAAGGTCGAGCAGTCATCCCGGAGCCTTTTCCGCAGCAACTCGATCTCGTCGCCGGCCTTCCGGACGGCGACGTCGGCCGTCCTCCAGGATGCCCGGGCATCGGCCTGGGTCGCGGTGTGTTCGGTGAGCTGTGCCAGGCGATCGGCATGGTCCGAATCCGCTCTCTGTGCGGACTCTTTCAGGACGGTGTTGAGCTTCAGCCAATTGTCGTAGCCTGCGGTTCCCCGGACACGTGCCCACCAATTCGGGCGCCGCTGATGTGCTTGTCGGACCCGAAGGGTGGCCGCCGCTGCTGCCCGCTCGGAAAGCGCGGCAGCATCCCTGACCGCCTGCACGTCCGTCGCCGCTGCGAACACCGTCTGATTCGCCAGCTGCCGAATCTGTTCGAGTCGGCTCAAGTCGGCGATCTTCCGGTCGAGATTCGCTGCGTCCAGCTGTGTTTGCGCCACCGCGGTGATTGCGGCGTCGACGGCGTCTGCGGCCGTTCGGAAACGTGATCGGGCAGTACTCCACTCGCCTTCAGACGGTCGAACCCAGAGCGCCCGCAGGAGGTGGGGGGCCTCGTCCTGAGCGGTGAGGTAGCGTCCGACCACTTGCTCGAAGGCCCCGATCCTGTCCCGGCTGCCCAGCGCCGCAGCGGCAAAACCCCAGGCCGGGGCCGCGTTCTGCAGCAATCCAGGTCGGTAGCCTGTCGACTTGGGGTCGGTCGCTCCCGGCGGCCAGGTGTTCGCGGCGGAGCGAAAGTACGACAGTGCATCTGCGAAGCTGCCCCTCACCTTCTCTGCGGCCGGCAGCTCTTTGGTGACGTTCTCGACCGCCGCGTTGTTGCTGGAGGCGACCAGCATCTCGAACCCACACAACTGCTGATCCGGCGCATACAAGGACCATTGCCGGTTGTTCGTCGACGCCAAGTCCTGCGGGGGACCGAACGCGGACTGCGGGTCCGGGTAGCGGACCATGATCGCTGCACGGCGCGTGAGCAGGTTGGCGTACAGGTCTCGCAACAGAGTGGTTTTGCCTGTGCCCGGCGGCCCGTTGACGGCGGTCACCCTGCCGGTCAGTCGGTCGGACGCTCGGTCGGCCATTCCGTCCGCCGCCTGGTCGGCATCGAATCCCAGGATCGCCGTCAGTGCGACCTGCTGGGACAGCCGCAGGCAGAACCCGCTGGGCCAGGCCGCGTGCGGAATCCGGTGCGCCGAGAGGAGCGGCTCGAGGCTACGGCGGTCCTCGACGTCTTCATGGTCGGGTGGGCGCTCGCCTGGTCGGCCGGCGAGGAACTCGGCGAGCAATGGTGACGTGGGGTGAGCGGCTGCGTGTAACAGGTCCCCGCGAAAGAACGCCGGCAGCTGACCCTCTGGCTGATCGTCGGGCCAGATCCATTGCGTGACATAGCGGGAGCGGTCGTTGCGAACGCGCACGCTGCTCAGGACGCGCGAGACCGCTGGATAACCAACGACTCCCGATTGCGCGATCGCGTCGAAGCTGTCTCTGAGCCTCGCCTCCCGGTCGTCGATGGCCCCCAGAGCCTGGGCGACTGCCGACCGCACGGGGGTGGAGTTCTTGGTGAAATGCTCAACGTGCCGAGCGAAGTCGATCAGCGGCGCGTAACCGAACGAGCCCGGCACCAATTGGCCGGTCTGATCCACTCGGAATGACCCCCGATATGTCTGCTGCTTGCCGGCTGAACCCGGCGTCGACCGCCGCGGGCGCCGTATCCCGGTCTGCACAAAGCGTTCGTCGTCGGAGAACATCGCGTCCAGCAATTCCTCGAGTTCGGTGACCTCGAGGCAGCCGAACATGATCCGGGTATCGAGGATCTTCTGCTGGCGCTCAGGGGACCTCATCGGCCGGGGAGGCCAGGGGTCGGGCTGGACATCGCGTTCGAGCGTGCCGACGGCAGTCCAACCGTCGTCCTGGCGCAGGGGGACGTCCGGCAGCTCGAAGCGATCAAGGTCGGCCCACGCCCTCAGCGCCGCGACGGCAGCGCTGGGTAGCCGAACGGCATCCGATCCAGGTAGCGGCTGGGCACGTCCCGACATGTGTCGAGTATGCCGATGTTCACCCGTGTCGATGCGTCGGATCTGGCGCCCGCGCGACGACCCGCCCAGCCGGCTACTATCGCCCGTTGCCGCTGGCCAACCGGTTGCCCTCGCCTGCCAGCAATAGCGCCGCAGCGGCCGTCCGCTGCGCTGAACCGGCGAGATCCAGCTTGCGGTAGATGGTTTGCAGGTGACGTTCGACTGTCCGCACGCTCAGCGTCAACGTCACGGCGATGTCGTGGTTGTCCTGACCGGCGGCGACCAGTCGCAGCACGTCGCGTTCGCGCGCAGTCAACGCACCCAGCGCAGCAGAGCCGACCCGGCCGTCATCGTCGTCACCGAGTTGCGACGAACCCTGCCGACCGAGCAGCCTGTCCGGTTCCAGGAATGCGTCGATCTCCGCGAGAAACACCGGCCACGCCGGCTCATCGGCCAACAGGACGTGGTTGTCCGACTCCAGAGTGACCAGTCGCGCGCCGGGGATCTCCGCGGCCAGTCTCCTGCCCTCGGAGAAGTCGTTGCACTGATCACCTCTCGCGTGCAGCACCAACGTCGGCAGACTGACCCGCGGCAACAGGTCGCCCACGTCGACATCCCGGCGCTGCTGACGGAAGGCGACGGCGTTGGCCGTGGAGGTGGACATCCGCATCAGGTCGTCGACCCAGGACATCTGCTCGGGGGTTGCCCCCGGCATCAACATGTCGGTGAAGACCCGCCGGAAGCGTCCCTCCGGCCGTGCCCAGCCGACCTCGATCATCCGGGTGAAGGCCTCCTCGAGTTCGGCTGACTCCGGGGTGGGTCCCAAGGATGCGGTGTAGCTGCCGTGCAGGATGAGCCGGGTCACCCGCTCCGGATGGCGCAGCGCGTACGCGATCGCGACCGGTCCGCCCTGGGACATCCCCAGCAGCGCAAAGGTTTCCAGGCCGGCCGCGTCGATCACGGCCTCGAGATCCTTGATCCGCGATTCCAGGGCGAAATCCGGTACATGCCAGTCGGAGAGCCCGAAACCCCTTTCGTCGTAACGGACGGTGGTCGCGATTCCGGCCATCCCCGTCACCCAGTGCCGCCAGACC
>JBBQJM010000259.1:0-6268 GCA_038325895.1 Mycobacteriales bacterium | reverse complement strand
GGTCCGAGAAATCATTCGATTGCTCAGTCATGATGGCTCCCGTTGAGTTCGTCCGAATGTCCATTGATGGTGGGTGTCCACATCTGCCCCCGCAACCCAGGGGTCTCGTGGCGTGGTGGCGCGCCCCCGGGTCCTCCGGGGCGGAGAACCCGGGTGCTCGTCAGCCTTGGTGGGTCAGAGCACCACAATGCCGGTGGGCGCGGTTCCGGCCGGCAACGCCGGCGGCGAACTCGGCAGTTCGGTGACATCGCCACCGTTGACGGCGAACCCGCTGACCACCAGTCCGCGGCCGGCGGTGACGAACAGGAACCTGCCGTCCGGTGACAACCTGGCGTCGACGGCGCCCGCGCCGATCATGAACGGGGTGGTGCCGATCAAGGTCAGCGACCCGTCCCGCCCGATGGCGTACCGGGAGAGGTTGGCGGACCCGGTGTTGATCGCGAACAGGTAGTTGCCGTCGTGGCTGATCTCGACCCAGCACGGCGCGGTTTGCCCGTTCGGGACCGGGGAGTCTCCGATCGAGCGGAGGACGCCGCTGCGGCTGACCCGGAACGCGGAAACCGTCCCGAGCCCGGGGCCGTTGTGCGCGTTGCTGACGTACAGCTCAGACGGGTTGGTGGGTCGGAATTCCGCACCGATCTGGCCGAATCCCTGCGCGGTGAACGGGGAGCCGGGGGCAGCGACCAGTCGGCCGTTCGGTCGGACGGTGAAGCTGTCAATCAGGGAGGGATTGTCTCGGGTGCCGACGAGCCGGTCGCCGGTGGAGTTGAACAGCACATCACCGACGCCAGACCCCTCGGGAACCGGGACGGTGGTGCCCGACAGCGGTATCAGCCGCCCGGCCTGCGTGAGGAAGAACCCCGTGTAGTTGCTGCCGCCGTTGCCCACGTTCGCCACATACACCAGGCCGAACCGGTTGATGGCGATGCTGACCGGCTGCACGCCCCCGGAGGAGACCGGCTCGCCGACGATTTCGGGCACGCCGCGGGTGGTCAGGCGCAGGACCGAGATCTGGTTGCTACCGGCGTCGACCGCGAGGAGGAACCGACGGTTCGGGCTGAGCTGAATCGCGCCCTGGGATCCGAGGCCGGCCCCCAATCCGGCCCCACCGATCGGAAATGGTGACCCGGGAATCGGTGTCAGCGACCCGTCGGCGTGCCGGTCGAAACCTGCGACGGTGTTGGAACCCGCCGCATTGTCGTTGACGTAGGCATGTCCCACGATCACCGATACCTGCGGCGGTCCGGCCGTTGCGGTGCCGCCTACCAGGCTGAGTCCGGCAGCAAGAACGGCGCCCAACGCCGCGATGCCGAGTGTCTTTCGCATTACCCACTCCAATGCTTTGCGGGGCGGATCGTCAATGGTCCGAGTGACCCCGGTGAATTCAACCGCGGTACGGCCGCCTTGACGATGGTGTCGGTGATGTCGTCACAATCCTGTAAGGAAGCTCTGTTCGTTGCAGGCATCGAGAGCCACTGGTGCACAACGTAGGTGGGTAGATCAATATGTTCACGCATATAAGACTGATGGGCGGCCGGCTGAACCCGTTCATGTTTTGTGCATTGTCGCCGACGGTCGAGTGCTCCCGACTGACATCGGATCATTCGAATTACTTGAAGAAATGCGTTTTCGGCCGGTCGAGCAGTTCCCCGTCGAGGAAGATGTCGACCTTCTCGTTGTAAAAGGCGATCAATCCGGCGATCGGTTGAAGCTGCCGCGTCGGAAAGTCATAGGCCCAGGCCAGGTCGGCGTGCACGGTCTCGCCGATCATGATCGACCAGTAGCCGCTGGTGTTGCCCTTGTAAGGGCAGGCGGTCTGCGTCTGGGTAAGGATCAGGTGATCGAGGTTCGCCTCGCTCCGATTGAGGTAGTAACGGGTCGGCAGTCCGGTCTCGAAAACAATGACCGGACAGGAGGATTCGGCCAGCACCACACCGTCCACTTCGACGCGGACTGCTCGGGTGGAACGGATTGCATCCACCCTCGTGTAGGGATTCCGGGGGTGGACGAAGACCTCCTCGTCCTCCTCGAACCAGGCATCCAGGGAGTCCCATTCGAAGCGGACCATGCCGGGCAGGCCCGGTCTCGCATCCTCCGTGTACAGCCGGGCGGCGCCCGGCCGGAGTATGTCGCCGACGCGAATACTATGCCGGCGCGCGGTGCCGCGGCTGAGCCGCTGCGGGTGCTGTTCGTCTACAAGCACCGTGGGATCCACGTCGGCGAGCGGGATGTAGTACTGCGGATAGTTCGGCCACTCCCAGACGTACACCGCGCGGGTGGTGTCGAGAATCGTATGGGCCCCGAGCGTGGCGCGGATCCGCCGCGGCACCGGCTCCATGTGGTTGACAGCGGCAATCATCGTCGGATAGTCGGCGGCCATGGCGGGCTCCAGTCTGAGTGTGTCATTTACGTTGCCGAGAACATCACGTTCTCGGCGGCGGCCAGAATGTCCGCGACCTGGGTCCGGCGGTGTTACTCGGTCTCGCGGGGTGCGCGCCCTTATCGCCGCGGTCCAGGATCACCGATCCCTGCGAGCCCAGGTGTACCGCACCCAGGCCGGCACCACCTGTCGGGTACTCCCCCGCCGGCTCCAGCGCACCGTCCTCACCGCGGCGGAACGCCAGTACCCTGTTGATGGCCTGCTCGTTGGTCTGCACGAACACGCCGGCGAACGCAGCACCGTTCCTGGTGTCGAGAATCGACATCGTGGACATCCTTCTTCCGTTCCGATGATTGCTGACACCACTTGGTGGTCGGCAACTCCGGAACCGTTACGCCACGTGGCCGCGAAGTTTCACACTCGTCGGAGCTCGGGTCAGGGTCATCGGTACCGAAATCCGACTGCCACCGATCATGGGCAGCGCATCAGTAGTGTCGGTGCTCCCCGACATCGTGCACGTCGCGATCGGTGACGGCTCGGGAGGTCGTCACCGCGAGGCGATCCTCGCGCCCCAGTTGCGGCGAAGCTCCTATTGCTGCGGTCGCGCCCAGACCGATGCGCCCTGCCAGTCGATCGCCACGACAGGTTCCTCGCCGATCACCCAGGCGTCGTGACCCGGCGGCAACGAAAGGACTTCGCCAGGACCAGAGTCGATTTCAGACCCGTCCTGCATCACTACGTGCATCCGCCCGGAGATCTGGTACTGCTGATGCGGGGCCATGCACAGTTCGGTGCCCGCGATCGGCTTGACGTCCTTGGACCATTTCCAGCCCGCCTGCACCGTGATCCGACCAACTTGAGCCCCTCCGGCGAGGTTCAGCAATTCCAGCCTCCACTGCTCACCCTCGCGAACCTCGTCCGGCTCGTCGAAGGCCAGGTGTTCCAAGGGTTGCGTCATCGCCGATTCCTTTGCCGTATCGATTTGTCCTCTTTATCCTCCTCGCGCGTTTCCCCGTCAAGGCATGCCGCCTGCCGCGGTCAAAACGAAGACCGGAACTGTCGCTACGACATGGATTGCCCGCGGTCACGATGGCCTGGGCGCCGAGTTCATCAGAGGTGAATCGCAATCGCCGGCGCCTCAACCAATCAGTTTGGGTGGCGCCGTTCCGCCACGGGTTCGATTGCCAAGTCCACTTGGACGCCCCGGGCAGCGCCCGTTCCGCATGTCGAGAGCCGACGGCGCCCGAGGCGACGGGAGTCGTCTACTGCATTCCCACTCGCTCGGCCGCTACGGCGACGAAGAACGCTGCTCCGACTGGCCGGACAACTCGAAACCGCACGACCCCGGTCGGCCCGTCATCCGCCCTACAGCGCCGCCCAAGCGATCCGATCGGGATGATCCACACCCGGGGCGCGGGCGACCCCCGCCGTCGTCGGGCGCTGACGTAGCATGGCCGGCGTGGCTGTTCGGCCGGAGCACGACAGCATCCTGATCGCCGAGTTGCCGGCGACGCTGTCCTCGGGCTGTTGATGAACGTGTACTGCCACCGCGACGCCGCCGAGCAGGCCACCTGGTTCGGCGATGACATCCGTTTGAAGGCAGATGTTCTCGAACTCCTGGGGATGAACACGGCGCGGGCGATCTCGCTGATGATGCGGCACATCGGTTCGCACGGCACCGGGCTACAGCGGGTCACCCGGCCAGAGCCGACCGTTCCTCGGTTCGGTCGGACGACAGTAGACTGCGACGATGATCAGCGTTGGTTGCTGATCCATCGGTCGGGGGTGCGGATTGCGGTCAACATGGCCGATGACGCCCGCAGCGTGGGGACCGCGACGCCCGCGGCGTCGATCCTGTTGCAGACCCGGGACGGCATCGCAATGACGGCCGAGAAGCTGATCCTGCCATCCCATTCCGCGACGGTGCTGGTCCGGGCCGTGCAATGAGCGCCGGCGACGCCGGGCCGGCAGTGCGATGGATCTTCGGGGACCAGCTGGGACCGCACTTCCTGGACTCCGACGATCAGCAGGTACTGCTCATCGAATCGCGACGGGCGTTTGGCCGCAAAGCATTCCACCGGCAGAAGGCGCATCTGGTGTTATCCGCGATGCGGCACCGGGCCGCCGAACTGGGCGACCAGTGCGAATACCACGCCGCCGGCACGTACGCCGAAGTGGCGCAGGGCCGCGGCCTGTCGGTCTGCCACCCGACCAGCTATCCGGCGCGTGACCTGGTCCGTCGACTGCCTGAGGTCGAGGTACTAGCCGCTCGCGGATTTGTCACGTCGATGGCAGAGTTCGCTGACTGGGCGCGGTCCCGCGGATCGAAACGGCTGCTGATGGAGGACCACTACCGAGCGGTGCGACGCCGGATGGACGTGCTGATGGACGGCGATGAGCCGGCCGGCGGCCGATGGAATTTCGACGCGGACAATCGCCAGGCGCCGCCGAAGGGTCGCCGCGGCGCCCGGGTCGGCGGCAGTGGCATCGGGGTAGCGGAGCCGTGGTGGCCGGTCGAGGACGACATCGACGAGCAGGTTCGTCACGACCTGGACCGGTGGGAGCGTGCCGGTGACGTCCGGTTCATCGGCCGGGACGGGCCGCGCCGCTTCCCGGCCACCCGGCAGGAGGCGTTGGCGGCCTTCACCCACTTCGTGGACCGCCGCCTGGCCGCGTTCGGCCCCTTCGAGGACGCCATGCTGGCGGACGATCCGTGGATGGCGCACTCACTGGCATCCGCCCCGCTCAACCTCGGGCTGCTCGATCCCCTGGAACTGGTGCAGCGAGTGGAAAGTGCCTACCGGGCGGGCGATATCCCCATCGCGTCGGCGGAGGGCTTCATCCGTCAAGTGATCGGCTGGCGGGACTACATCTGGAATCTGTACTGGCATCTCGGCCCGGAGTACCGGCGCCGCAACGCTTTGCACGCCACGCGGCAGATCCCCCGGTGGTTTGCCGAGTTGGACGCCGACGCCGCGGGGGCCCGGTGCCTGTCGTCGGTGCTGGCAGGGGTACGCGACCAGGCGTGGGCACACCACATCCCGCGGCTGATGGTGCTGGGCAACTACGCAATGCAGCGCGGCTGGAATCCCGCCGAGGTGACCGACTGGTTCCACCGGGCCTTCGTCGACGGTTACGACTGGGTGATGGTACCCAACGTGGTCGGAATGTCGCAGTACGCCGACGGCGGCCTGATCACCACCAAGCCGTACGCCGGTGGCGGAGCCTACATCGACCGGATGAGCGACTACTGCGGCGGTTGCGCCTACCGGCCGACGGTCCGGGTGGGCGATCGGGCGTGCCCGTTCACCGCCGGCTACTGGTGGTTCCTGAACCGTCACCGGGCCGAGTTCGCCGGCAATCACCGGATGGCGCAGGCGGTCCGCGGGCTGGACCGGCTCAAGGACCTGGACGCGTTGGTCGAGCAGGAAGAGCAACGCGGGTCCGACGCGCCCTGACCGGCAAGGAAGCCAGCCGTGATGCAGAGGCCTGGCGCAAGCATGAAGGCAACGAAGTCGGGGATGACTCGACGGATCGCTCGTGTCCTGCGCCGGAGCTTCGTTTCAATAGCCGTCCGAGGGATTCGAGGATCTCGTCGGCGCTCTTGGTCCAGGAGCTACCACGCATCACCCGGCGCTGCTCCGTAGCGGACAAGTGGAGCTCGACACCAACGGCGCTGATCGCAATCGCCGGGGCCAGATCAAGCGGGGCAGGTTCTACCGAACGTCGCAACGCCTGAGCAGGATCGAGCAGGCGATGGCGCACCGGTCACCAGGTCCGGCACCACAGGTCGAGAAGCGGGAAGAGTTCGTGCGGTTGATCGCACGGGGCGTGCCGAACGCGGAGGCCTGCCGGATCGTCGGCATCAACCGCCGCACCGGGACACGC
>JBBQJM010000258.1:0-6269 GCA_038325895.1 Mycobacteriales bacterium | reverse complement strand
AACCGATGATCCACACCATGAGGGGCTTCGGTTATGTCCTCAAGCCCGCCACCTGAGGGCGTGCGGACCGAGTTCACCCCAGCACGCCCCGGGCGGCGCCCGCTCACCCTGCGCGCCAAACTCGTGATCAGCATCGTCTGCCTGATCACGGGGGTGTGCGTCGTGGTCGGCGTGGCGACCGAGGTCTTCCTCAGCCAATACCTGGTCAGCAAGCTCGACAGTCAGGTGATGCAGGTCAATCAGGCCGGCAACTACGGCGACGGCCGCCGTGACGGTGACGATCTTGGACTGCTGCTGCCGTGCGCGGTCCCGGGCAGACCCGCAGGGCAGAACAGCCAGCCCTCCGGGCTCGGACTGGACAACCTGACCGCGGCGATCGTCGGCGACCAAGTGGTGTCGGCCGGGATCATCAACCCCAAGGCCAGCGGCGGGTGCAATGCCATACCGGCCACCGCTGACGAAGCGTTGCTCGCTCTGCCGACCGACGGCAGCGTGCACACCGTGTCGATTCCCGGGTACGGCGACTACCGAGCGGCCGCCTCGAACCGCAGCGGAGTCACGGTGATCACCGGGATGCCGCTGGCACCGGTGCGGGCCTCCCTCGTGCAACTGGGCCTGATCATGGCGATCGTCACCGGTCTCGCACTGATCGCCGGCGCGCTGGTGGTGATCTGGATCGTTCGGCGATCCCTGCGCCCGCTCGACCGGGTGGCGGCCACCGCCCGCCAGGTGAGCACCCTCCCGCTGGATCGCGGCGAGGTGGAGCTCGGCGTTCGGGTACCCGATGAGGACACCGACCCCCGCACCGAGGTCGGTCAGGTGGGTGCGGCGCTGAATCAGATGCTCGGCCACGTCTCGAACGCGCTTGCCGCCCGGCAGGCGTCGGAGATGCGGGTCCGGCAGTTCGTCGCCGACGCCTCGCACGAGCTGCGAACCCCGTTGGCCGCCATCCGCGGCTATGCCGAACTCGCCCGTCGAGAAGAGGACGACACCGAAGGCGTCGCCCACGCCTTGCGCCGGGTGGAATCGGAGTCGGCCCGGATGACCACGCTGGTTGACGACCTGCTCCTGCTCGCGAGGCTGGATTCCGGCCGTCCACTGTTCGCCGACGAGGTCGACCTGACCATGCTGGCCGTTGATGCTGTGTCCGACGCCCGGGTCGCCGGGCCACACCACCGCTGGCAACTGGATCTGCCGGAGGAACCGGTCGTGACGATCGGCGACCAGGCGCGGCTGCACCAGGTGCTGGTCAACCTGCTGGCGAACGCCCGTACCCACACTCCAGCCGGTACCACGGTGCTCTGCGGCTTGCGGTCGGATCGCGACGGCTCGGTGATCACGGTCACCGACAACGGTCCAGGCATCCCCGCCCACTTGCAGCCGGAGATCTTCAACCGGTTCGTCAGAGGCGATTCCTCGCGTTCTAGGGCGGCCGGCTCGACCGGGCTGGGTCTGGCGATCGTCGCGGCCGTCACCGCGGCCCACGGCGGCGGGGTGTCCGTGGACAGTCACCCCGGCATGACCAGGTTCACCGTCCGCTTGCCGCACCGGCCGCCGGTCACGCCGGCTCCGCCGATGGAAACCGTCCAGGTCGGGCGCGGATAGTAGGCGGGTAGCGGCCAGGCACCGTCGGCGCGGCCATCACTCAACAGCGGCACGACCGCAACGACCGCCAATCCCGTGGGGATGGCGGTCGTTGTGCTGGACCCGGAGCGAATGTCAGTAGGTCTGCGGCGCCTGGGTGGTCGGTGCGGTGCCGCCCTGCGGGGCGGTTCCGTTCGGAGGCGTGCCACCCGGGACACCCATCTGGCCCTGCTCGCCGGACGCATCCGGACCGGGGACGCCGTCTGCGGGCATTCCGCCAAATTCGGAGCCCTCGACAACCGTCACGGCCGTCACCGTGCTGCCGTCGACCGTCGCGATGACGGTGACGGTGTCGTCGACGGCGATGTCGGACACATCAACACCGGTGCCGACCGCGTAGGTCGCCGCGAAGTTGTCCGTGCTCGTCACCGACAGAGAACCATTGCCAACGGCCGTCACCGTCCCGCGCTGCAGCCGCCGGGCCTCGGTTCCGCCGCTGTCGGTGGACACCACGAACTCGCCGTGCAACGCAGCGCCGAGCGCGCCGATCCCGCCCCGCCGGCCGGTGTCGGTGCCGCCGGGACCGAAGCCTTGCCCGTACCCACCCGCACCGCTCGTCATGGCGCCGGGGCCGGCCTGTCCGGATGGGCTGTTCGACGCGTTCGCGGCGTTGACGGCCGCGACACCACCCACCGCCACGACGGCAGCCAGTGCCACACCGCCGGCGACCTTCTTCCACATGGCGGTGGGCTTGCGGGCTCCGCCCGTGGCCTGGTCGAGGCCGGCCGGGGCACCCCAGGTACCGGACTCAGCGGGGTCGCCGGTCGCGTTCAGCGGCGCCTGGCCGGCGTACGGCTGGCCAGTCCACTGCTGACCGCCGTACTGCTGGCCGCCGTACTGCTGGCCAGGGGATTCCTGCTGCGGCCCGTACCCCTGCTGCGGGCCATAGCCCTGCGGTTCGCCCCAGCCCTGCGGTGCGCCCCAGCCGGGCTGCGGGTTCGCCCCGGCAGCACCATCGGGATACTGGGCGCCCGGCAGCTGCGGAGCGTCGGACTGCGGAGCCTCGTCGGGAACCGGGGCCGGGGCTGGCGAGCCCGCGATGGGCTGGGTCGGGTTCGCCGCGGGGACCTGCGGACGGCTCTGGTCGTCGGCCGGTGTACCGGGTGAAGAGGGGCCGGGAACCCTGTCGTCGTCCTGCTGGGGCATTTCCGGATCTCCTTTTGATTGATCGGCCGATCAATCCGGCCACGAGCACGGTTGCTGTTGACGGTTGCTTTTGACAGTTGCTGTTGACAGTTGAAATCGACACTGCCCACGCCAGCTGTCCGGAAGCTGTGCGCGCGACCACCTGCAGCTGTGTGGTGAAGATCTGGCCGGCGGTGCGGCTCGCGTGCCGTCGGGAGCAGCCGATCCGGCACAGTGGGTACGTGACCGAACATCCCGGGAATGCCCTGCTGCGTTCCCCGGCGGGCCCGCCGGTCACCAGCGTCTGGGCGCCGGGGCGGCCGGTCGACATCGCCCGCACCCAGTGGCCGCTACGCCGTGGCGCGCTCGACCCGACGCTTCGCACCGACGGCTCCGGCTGCTGGCGGATCGGCAACACCCCGGAAGGCCCTGCCACCCTTCATCTCTCGCTCGTCGACGGCGGTGCGGTGAGTTGCCGCGGGTGGGGCCCCGGTGCCGGGTGGGCGGTCGACCAGGTGCCGGAATTACTGGGCGCGGACGACGACTGGACCGGGCTGGATCCATCCGCCCACCCACTGCTTGCCCGCACCCATCGGGCGACGCCGGGGATGCGGGTGCCGCGCACCGCCATGGTGTTCGACGTCCTGGTGCCCGCCGTCCTGGAGCAGCGAGTGGTGGGCGCGGACGCCAGGCAGTCATGGCTGCTGTTGGTGACCAGATTTGGGCTCCCTGCGCCGGGGCCGGCCCCGGCGGGCATGCGGGTACCCCCGCGGCCCGAGCAATGGGCGGCGATCCCCTCCTGGGAATGGCATCTGGCCGGGGTGGATCCTGGCCGGGCACGGACTGTGCAGAATGCCGCCAGGGTCGCGGAAGGTCTGCAGCGCACGGTTTTTCGTGGGCGAGGCGGTCCGGAGGTAATCAGCGCGCTGCGTACGGTGCCCGGGATCGGGGTGTGGACGGCCGCGGAGATCGTGCAACGCGCGCACGGCGACCCGGACACCGTCAGCGTCGGCGACTACCACCTGCCCGCCCTGGTCGGCTGGGCGCTGGGCGGCCGACCGGTCGATGACGGCGGCATGCTCGAGATGCTGCAACCGTGGACGGGACATCGGCACCGGGTGGTCCGGCTGATCGAATCCAGTGGCTTCCGCAGGCCCCGTTTCGGACCGCGAGCGGGAAGGGCGGACCACCGCCGGCGCTGACCGTTCGGTCCGGCGTGCCAGACCAGCAGAACCTCAGCTCCGACCCGACGTCATGGTCGCGAATTCATCCATGGCGTATCGGTCGATGAGCCGTCCACACCACCGTGGATGCCGCCCGAGTCGACGCCTGCGCCCAGCGCAGTTGGCCGGCCCGCACAGCAAGACCACAGCGAGACCCTGCAGGCCGCACAGCGCGAGTGTCGAAGGTGAGGGTCATGAGCGCGGACACCCTCCCGAATACCGCCGGCGGCGAGATCAGCCCACAGCCGGCCACGACATCCGATTCCCGGGTGACGCTCGCGCTCGACGTTGTCGTGCCCGTGTACAACGAGCAGACCGACCTGGAACCGGCCGTGCGCCGGCTGCACGACTACCTGTCGAGCAGCGTGCCGCTGACCTTCCGCATCACCATCGCGGATAACGCTTCCACGGACGGGACGGCGGAGATCGCCGACCGACTGGCCGACGAGCTTCCGGCGGTGTCAGCCGTGCACCTCGCCGAGAAGGGCCGCGGACGGGCGTTGAATCTCGTCTGGAGTCAATCGGACGCCGCCGTGCTGGCCTACATGGACGTCGACCTGTCCACCGACCTGGCCGCCCTCCTACCGCTGGTCGCCCCGCTGATCTCCGGACACTCCGATGTGGCGATCGGGACCAGGCTGCACCGGGGCAGCCGGGTGGTCAGGGGAACCAAGCGGGAATTCATCTCACGGTGCTACAACCTGATCCTGCGGGGCACTCTTGCCGCCCGGTTCTCCGATGCGCAATGCGGATTCAAGGCCATCCGCGCCGATGTCGCCCGCGAGCTGCTCCCATTGGTGCAGGACACCGGCTGGTTTTTCGACACCGAACTGCTGATCCTGGCCGAGCGCGGCGGACTGCGGATCCACGAGGTCCCGGTCGATTGGGTGGACGACCCCGATTCCCGGGTCAACATCGTGCAGACCGCCAAGGACGACCTCAGGGGAGTCGCCAGGGTGGGCCGGGCGCTGGCGTCGGGAGACCTGCCGCTCGCCGAGATTCGCAGGCAGTTGGGCCGGGCTCCGCTGGATCCGGCACCGTCGGGAGTTCCGGTCGAGATGACCAGGCAGGTCGTCCGATTCGCCGCGGTCGGTGTGATCAGCACACTTGCCTACCTGGTGCTGTTCATTCTGCTGCGCCCGGTCGCCGGGGCGCAGATCGCCAACTTCCTCGCGCTGGCCATCACCGCGGTCGCCAACACCACGGCCAACCGGCGGCTGACGTTCGGTGTGCGTGGGCGTAAAGACGTCGTCCGGCATCAGTTCCAGGGCTTCGGCGTATTCCTGCTGGGGCTGGCGATCACCAGCGGATCGCTGGTGGTGCTGCACGGGATGTCCCCCGAGCCGAGCAATCTGGTGGAGATCACGGTACTGGTGATCGCGAACCTGTTCGCCACCGTGGTCCGGTTCTTGCTGTTGCGCAGCTGGGTGTTTCGCCGCCGGATGGCGACCTGATGGTCGGAATGCCCCGCCCGGCAGGGCGTCCCACGAATCCCAGCCCGCCGGGACGGGCCGCCGGCCGCGCCGCGCAGACAGCGCCACCGTTTCTCCCAGCCCTGCATCCTTTCGGCGAAGTTCAATAGCGGAAGCGAAACCACCATGACCGCAGCGATCACCACCGACGTCCCCCTCTGGCCCGGCCAGACTCCCCCACCACCGCAGCCCGGTGAGTGCGGGCCACCACCGTCGGGAGGGGTGGAACCACCGCGACCACGCGGCAGGGCCGCTCGGATCTTCCTCGGGCCACCCGAGGACCCGCGATGGGCCAGGCCGGCGCTGTGGGCGTTGCTGTTGGCCACCGCCGCGCTGTACGCATGGAACCTCTCCGCGTCCGGGTATGCCAACGACTACTACGCGGCCGCGGTGAAGTCGGGCACCGAATCGTGGAAGGCGTGGCTGTTCGGGTCCATGGACTCCGGCAACTCGATCACCGTCGACAAGCCGCCGGCCTCGCTGTGGGTGATGGTGCTGTTCACCCGGATCCTCGGCTTCAGCTCCTTCGCCATGCTGCTTCCGCAGGCCCTGATGGGCGTCGGCACCGTCGCGCTGCTGTACGCGTCGGTCCGGCGCTGGTCCGGACCGGCCGCCGGGCTCATCGCCGGTGGACTGCTGGCCGCGACCCCGGTCGCCGCGTTGATGTTCCGGTTCAACAATCCGGACGCCCTGCTGACGCTGCTGTTGACCGCGGCCAGCTACTTCGTCATCCGCGCCATCGAGACTCCGTCCGGCCGAAAGGCGTTGCGCTGGTTGCTGTTCGCCGGTGTCGCGATCGGGTTCG
>JBBQJM010000257.1:0-6297 GCA_038325895.1 Mycobacteriales bacterium | reverse complement strand
TCATCCCGATCGTCAGCACATGACTGGAGACCTTTCATGAGCCTTGCCAAGCGCTACAACGGATCGACATTCGGCCGCTGGCTCGTCAGCCCACCCGGCAGGGGCTTCCGCCTGATCGCCGGCAGCGGCTTTGCGGTCGCGGGTGTCCTCTACCGGGGCACGCCGGCCGGGAAGGCAGCCCTGATCTGGAGTGTCCTCCCGCTGTCGGCCGGCGGACTCGATCTCTGCTGGATCAGCGGGGCACTGGGCGGGCCGCTCCGAGGCGCCGCTTGCCGCGCGGATGGAGCTTCAGCCCGGGGGTGAGCCCGTGGCCTTTGATCCGCCATAAATCTCCTGCCGAGAATCAACGACCGCTCTGCACAAGGGATTTCTGTTCGGGTCGATCACGAAGATGTTGTGTCGCGAAACGATCGTTTGCGTAATCAATGGCCTTCTGTGGGGCGTAACTGGTGAGGCCGGCGCGTCCCTTGGGCTCGTTGAGGGACGGCGACGACGTGCGCTCCCCGGGCGAGAACGCGCGTCGCCTCGAAGCCGATGCCGCCGATGATCGTGGGTCGTCTTACCTGCGAGGGCCGGCACGCGTGCGGTCGTCCAGAAGTACCTGACAAAGGACGAGGCGCTCATGACACCGACTCCCGTGCCGGGCCCGAGGGAACGGCGGTCCCGGTGGAGCGGAAACCGCTGGCGATCAGCCAGATGCCGAAAGTCACCTCGAACAGCCCACTGGGGATGGCCGCGACGAGGCCGGCGCCCGCGACGCCGAACAACTCGAGCAACGAACCCGCGGCGAACAACGCGTAGCCGAGGACACCCCAGGCCGCCAGGAAACGCGGAACGAGTCCGGAGCGGTAGAGAAGCGCGCAAAAGAAAAGGCTGCCGATGCCCAGCCCGGTCTCCGCGACGTTGTAGGCGACGACGTTGGCGTCGATCGCGGCGGGGCTGGTGAGGACGAACAGGCTCACGGCGCCGATGGCCAGGACGACGCCCTCGAAAATCCTCGTGCCCAGGTAGCCGACCGCGATGGCCTCGTTGTGGGGTCGCAGTATGGGGAACATCAGGACGCCGATGCCGATCACCATTGCCGAGTTGAGCAGCATCAACGCGACGCCGGTGATGAGCAACGCGCCGGACCCGTCGGACTCGGCGGAGCCGGCGATGTTGGTCGCGATCGTGCTGCCGACACCGTATGCCAGGAAGCCCGCAAGGAAAAGGAATCCGACGATTCGGGCGGTGCGACGCGAACTCGAGGCCGAGCGAACGAGCGTGGTCGGTGTTGTTGAATTCATGGAAGAACTCCTTGATCTGTGTCGATCTGGAAGGTAGGCAGCGAACTGCTGCTATCGCTCGAGCGGCTTCACCCGGATCGTGATGACGGCACCGGCCGTCTTTGCGGTGCATGTCGACGCGGCGGCGAGATTCCGCGGTGTGCAAAGCGAGTGCGTTTGTCATTGGAATCCGGCGCTGATGGTGACCACCAGGAAGGCCAGCCAGAGGAACGCGAGCAGGAAGTAGAGCGGGACGGCCAGGATCCATTTCACCAGTCATTTCCGCCGGGACAGGCCAGGATCGAGGGGGCGGTCAGCACCACGGGCTGGTGGCTGCTGGCCTTCTTGTCACCGTGCATGATCATCGGTGTCTTTTGCTCGCGGACCGTCGGCATGAATGGCGGCGCGGATCAACTGCACGACAACGGGTATCGGTGATGCGGGGGGTTCTCGGGGTCAGGTGGGAACCACCGGTCAGCGCGATCTCCGCGGCGGCGGCGGAGCGAGCTGGATGCGGTACCCGCTATCGAACGCCGCTGGTCGACGCACCTGCAACATCACCTGCGAACGCTCCGATCACGGGTGGCTTCGCCTTCATGCTCCTTTTGGTGTTCACCCCGACCGTGACCAAGTACCCGGCCATCCAGATTTCGGCGATGATGCAGGGGACGGTGATGAAGCCATGGATCAGCTGGTTGAGGTCAGGCGCGAGAAATGCCGTGAACACGTCCACCATGTAGCAGCCCGCGGCGACCGCAAGAACCAGGGTCAAGAGCTTGGGGAACCAGCCCGACTTGTAGGCGAGGTAGGCCAGCGGAGCCAGCCACAGGCCGAAGAAGATCTGCGCGATGAGCAAACCGTAGTGCTGGGTGTCCAGCATGAGCAGCACCATAGAGTCTGATCCGTCGACACCGATGGCTGACATGTCGACGGCGCCGGTCGCGACCTGCAAACCGGCGAACTCGAAGACCGCGTTGAGTGCTGTGATACCGGCCGCGAGGATCGCTAACGCAACCATGGCCCTGGCCGCGGCGATGTGAACGTGCTTGAGGAGGGCGTAGAGGGTGAGTGCCAGGAGGACGAGTAGGACCTCATTCACCAGGTCGCTGACAATGCCCAGGCGCATCAGGGTCTCGTTGGCGACGACGTTCTCGGTTGTGGCGGCTGCGTCGCCGGGAACCTACATTTTGGGTTGTAGGAACCCGTGGGCGAAGCCGCCGAAGACGGCGATAAGCAGGTAGATCACGCCGGCGGTTCTCGCCAGCCGCTTGGGTGATTTCCTGGTGGTGTCGTGGACAACTCGTTGGGGCTGGTCACCGGTCGCGGTGTCACCTGGTGAGCTCATGGCGCGCCTTCCCGTTTCTTTGGTGGGGTGTGGCTGGTGTGCGGCGTCGCCGTGAACGACGATGATGACTGCGGTATAGCGGCGGTGCTACTAGCTGGTTGCGGTCCGGGTCAGCAGGCGTCTGCGGGCCCGGTGGAGCTGTGGCATGAGGCCGTAGATGACGATGGGCACCGCGATGGTCGCGAGCACGAAGGTGCGCAGCACGGGTGTCATCGTGCGGAGCCAGTCACCCAGGACCAGGTTGAGGACCAGGAGTGTCGGGAACACGGCCAGCCAGATCATCAGGGCGAGTTGGTGTTTGGACGGTGGTCCGAATGCCGCGGGCGTCGCATTCGGGGTCGGGCTTTGGTGGGGTGGTGGGGTGGTCATGCTGACTCCTGATGGCTGTTGGGGGTGGCGGTGAGGGCGAATCCGTGGTCGAGGTCGCGGACGGCGTTGCGTACGTCTTCCTCGACCAGGTCGGCGTTGATGGCGATGGCGGCCGCGGCGCCGGCGACGGCGGCGGTGATGACCTGGGCGCGTGGGTCGACGATGTTCCCGGCGGCCCAGACGCCGGGAACACTGGTGCGGCCGGTGTTGTCGACGGTGACCCACCCGTCGGTGTCGATGTCGCAGCCGATGCCGATGAGCAGTGCGTTGTTCGGGACGAACCGGGGCGGCACGAACAGTGCATCAACCGGAATGACGCAGCCATCGCGCATCTGCACGCCTCGCAGCTCGTCCTCATCGTCGATGGCGAGCTGGTCGATGGTGCCCTCGACGACGCCAATGTTCCGGGCGAGCAGTTGGGTCCTGTCGACGGCGGTGAGGGTGTCGGGCGAGGTGAAGTAGGTGAGGTCGGGGGTCCACTGCCGAACGATCTGCGCGTACCGGACGGCGCCGGGGGTGCCGCCGATCACGCCGAGCCGGCGGTCGCTGACCTCGTGGCCGTGACAGTAGGGGCACTGCAGGACATCTCGGGCCCACCGGTCACGCAGGCCGGGGATGCCCGGCAGCTCATCACGCAGGCCGGTGGTGACCAACACTCGACGAGCGGCGATCCGCCGCCGACCGCTAAGGAAAACAGTGAACTCGTCCCGGTGACGAACGACGTCGGTGACGGTGCCATCGGTGATCTCGCCGCCGTAACCGGTCACCTCATTGCGGCCGGCGGCCAGCAGGTCCGCGGGTGGTATGCCGTCGCGGGAGAGGTATCCGTGCAGGTGAGTGGCACTGGCGTTGCGCGGGATCCCGGCGTCCACCACTAGGACTGTGCGGCGGGCCCGGGACAGGACTAGGGCGGCGGACAGGCCGGCGGCGCCACCTCCGATGACTACCACGTCGTGTTGATTCATGTCTCAAGGCTGGCGATGTGCGACCGGTTCACCTAGCAACGTTGCTGTTTCCGGGAATTCCGGCTCAGATGAGCCTGATGGACGACATTTCGGCCGCGCGGACCGCCGCCGCACTCGAGCAGGTCGGGCCCCGGCTCAAGCGACTTCGCACCCAAACGTGAGATGACCTTAACTGGGGTTTCGGCCTCGACTCGTCGAAACTGGCCGGTTTGGTTGTTGTTTCCGACTGCTGGAGACCGCGGTTGCTCATCGGCCCGGCCGAGGCCGAAGGTGCCGCGCAGCGATCAGGGGGGAGTCGTCGTCGGCTGTCAGGGGCGTACCTCGTCAGGTCGTCGCCGTCGTCGTCGATGTAGGCGCGGGTGTAGCCGACCAGCGGATGACGAGCCCCTCGTACCGGCCGCGGTCTCCGCCCTGCTTGCACCGGTAGGTGAGCGGTGTGGCAGCGGGTTTGATGAACACCGCGCGCTTCCCCGAACTCGAGCCGCCTTTCGGCGGGGGAACCGCTCGGCAGCGTTTCGGATCCTGCGCACCTACGTCGACGAGCTCCTCGACACCGATTACCCGGATCTGGCGACGAACGTCGCCGTCGAGTTCATCAACATGATGGCAACGATCGACCGCCTCCCGGCCGCGGCCCGCGTGCTCGACTACCTGCGGGCGGTAGGCGACTTCGGTGCCCTCGCTGCCCGAACCCTCGTCGCCGATGCCGCAGCCCGGATCGCCGCCGGTGCGGAACGCATCCCTGACCACGATCGGTCGACCGAACCGCGGCTCGACGCTCGGCACGCGCTGATGTACATGCGGGCCGTGCTCAACGAGTTCGAGGCTCCGGTCCCTTTGCCGCTGGGATGAGCCACCTCAAGCCACAGCCTGAGGCGCCTACGACCCGGCCCGTCATCACTTGCTGGGCGTTCCCGAGGGCGCTTTGGCGGGTTTTGATGGTGTGGTCGGCGGCTGGGACGGAGGTGCGCCGCCGTTGTCGGGGAGTGATGTGGCGAGGGCGTCGAGGATGACGGTGAGCCCGTACTCGAATTCTTCGCCGAAGTCGTAATCGGGACGCATGATGTGCTCCAGGGTGAATTCGAGGAGCGCTGGGTAGGCCTCGGCGTCGAAGTACTGCTCCATCATCGATGTGGCGGTGTCGGCGACGCTTTCGGGGCCGTGGATGGGTAGCGCGTTCTCCGACAGGGCGAACCCGAAGACGTAGCTGTCGATCAGGGCGAAGGCGTGGGCGGTCAGTTCCACCGAGAAGCCGGCGGCGCGCAGGGTGGCGATGAAGGCGTTGTGGTGTTGCAGCGTCGCGGGGCCGGGGTGCAGACGTGACTGCAGTAACGGGGTGGCCCAGGGATGACTCGCCAGCACCCGGCGAGCCGAGTTCGCGCGACGACGCATCTCCGTCTGCCAATCCCCGCCGGGCACCGGTAGGTTGATCTCGGCGTAGACGAGATCAACGATGCCGTCGATGATTTCGTCCTTGTTGGCGACGTAGTGATAGACCGACATCGGTTTGATACCGAGTTCCTGGGCGAGCGTGCGGATGGTCAGCGCCCCGATCCCGCCCGTGTCGGCGACCGTGATCGCGCCGGCCAGCACTCGTTCCCGGCTGAGTGGAATGCGTTCCTTGGTACTGCCGTTGGCTGGTTTCACCACATCGCGCCTCCCGCACACTAGCTATCGCGTACTTAGTACTATACACTCGTACTTAGTAAGGTCGCGGCAGCACCCGAAGTTCCGAGAGGGAGCAAGCCATGAGACCTGGTCGATAGAAGACCGGTAGGACTTGGCCCACTGCGGCTCCCACCGTGGTTCCACCGGCTTCCTACCCGGACGCAACTCGCTGCAGTCATTCTCGGTCCATCAAGGTCAACCAAGTCAGACGAAAGCGGCCCATCCAGTCGTAGTCATCCCCGCCAGCAGTGCGGCAGCCGATGCCCGGCCACCGCGGCGAGACCGACAAGCTCCTGCAGTCCGTCCCACCATCACCTCGACACCCGATGCCCGGATGCCGATGGCAGGACGAGGCGCCGCCTGGACTGTCGAGCGGTGTCGTGGTCCTGCGCGATACCCGAATCCTATTGCGCCGCATCACATTGCAGAAGGCACCCGCGCATCACTGGTGCTGCCGTACTAAGTACTGTAGAGTCCCGTACTAAGTACGGCGAAAGTCACAATTCATCCTTGAAAGGGAAGCGATCATGGGAATCGACGGCAAGCAGTCTGTAGCAACCGGTGCAAGTCAGGGGACGACGGGACGAATGATGCGGGCGATGGTGCAGGACAGTTACGGCTCCGCCGATGTGCTCCAGTCGGCACGGATCGACCGCCCCGACATCGCCGACCACGAGGTACTGCT
>JBBQJM010000256.1:0-6324 GCA_038325895.1 Mycobacteriales bacterium | reverse complement strand
ACCTTCGGCAGTTCCGGGCGTGCCTGGTGACGGCGCTGCTCTTCGATTGCGACGGTGTTCTTTCGGACACCGAACGGTACGGGCATTTACCGGCGTTCAACGCGACGTTCGACGAATACGGTCTGCCCGCCCATTGGGATGAGGACGAGTACGCGCGGCGGTTGAAGATCGGCGGCGGCAAGGAACGGATGGCCAGCCTCTTCGACGACCCGGGTTTCGTCGAGGCGGCCGGGATCCCGGACGACCCCGATGCGCGGGCCCAATTGCTCGCGACCTGGCACAAGAGCAAGACCGCACACTTCCGCAAGCTCGTCGCCGACGGAAAACTCCCGGCACGCCCTGGGATCGCGCGGATCATCCCCGCGGCCCTGGATGCCGGCTGGACGGTTGCGATCGCGTCCACCTCGGCGCCGGAATCGGTGCACGCGGTTCTCGAGCACGCCGTCGGGGCCGAAACTGCCAGCAGAGTAACAATTGTCGCCGGGGACATCGTGCCGGCGAAGAAGCCGGACCCGGCGATCTACCTGCTGACCCTGCAAAGGCTGGGTCTCGATCCGAACGACACCCTCGTCGTCGAGGATTCCCGCAACGGACTGCTGGCCGCTGACCGGGCCGGACTGGCGTGCCTGGTCACGGTCAGCGGCTACACCCGCGAGGAGGGCTTCGACGAGGCCGTGCTCGTGGTGTCCGAACTCGGCGACCCCGGCCGGCCGGCCATCGAGGTGATCGCCAACCGCGGGCCTGCGCAACCGGCCGACTACCTCACTCTCGACGACCTCAGGGTCTGCGCCGGCGTCAGAGCTCCGAACGCCCAGCCGGCGGCGCGATCAGGTAGCGAACCAGCACAGGGAGGCACTGGGTGAGCGACACTCAACAGCGGGTGGACCTCGTCGTCCGGACAATTGCGCAAACAGCCATCGACAACGAAACCTATTTCGGTGACCTCGATTCCGTCGTGGGCGACGGGGATTTCGGGTATTCCCTGGCCCGCGGTTTCGAAAAGGTGATCGAGGGCTGGGACGATATCGACCGGACGAACCCCGGGACCTTCCTCAAGAAGGTCGGGATGATCGTCAGCTCGCGGATCGGTGGCACCTCCGGGCCCATTTGGGGTACCGCGTTCATGAAGGCGGGCATCACCGCGGGTACGGCCGACACGCTCACCGGTGACGACGTGGTCGCCATGCTGCGTGCGGCGACGGACGGCATCAAGATGCGCGGCCAGTCCGACGTCGGAGACAAGACGCTGCTGGACGCGCTGGTTCCGATGACGGATCGCATTGCCGCGGAACTCCAAGCGGGAACAGACCCATGCGGCGTGCTGGCAGCGGCAGCGGCCACCGCCAGACAGGCCGCCGAGGGGACCACCAAGATGATCGCGAAACGCGGGCGGGCGTCCTACACGGGGGAGCGGAGCAGGGGTTCGGTGGACGCCGGCGCGATGGCGGTCGCCGTACTCGTGGAACACATCAACCAGGCGTGGCCGACCGAGGGAGAGTCATGAAGAAGTTCGTCAACGACCCCAAGCAGTTCGTCCCCGAAATGCTGGAGGGCATCGCGCTGGCCAATCCCGGCACGCTGACCTACGTGCCCGAGTACAACCTGATCATGCGGGCGGACGCGCCCCGCGCCGACAAGGTATCGATCGTCCAGGGCTCCGGGTCCGGCCACGAACCCGCCCACGTGATGGTGGTCGGCAAGGGCATGCTGGACGCCGCTTGTCCCGGCGACGTGTTCGCGGCCCCACCGATGGACTACGTGTACGAGACGACGAAGCGGCTCGCCTCGGACAAGGGCGTACTGCTGCTGGTGAACAACTACACCGGCGACCGGATGGCCTTCGACATGGGCAAGGAAATGGCCGAATCCGAGGGCATCAAGGTCGAGATCCTCACCATCAACGACGATGTCGCCGTCAAGGACTCCACCTACACCATCGGCCGGCGGGGCGTGGCCGGGAATTTCTTCGTGATCAAGGCCGTCGGCGCGGCGTCCGAGAATGGCGCCGATCTGGACGAGTGCATCCGCATCGGGCGGAAGGTGAACGACGTGACGCGCACCATGGGCGTGGCGTTGACCGCGTGTACGCCGCCCGCAAAGGGTTCCCCGCTGTTCGAACTCGGCGGCGACGAAATCGAAATGGGTGTCGGCATTCACGGCGAGCCCGGCCGGGAGCGCAAGAAGCTGGTCGAGGCCGACGCCATCGTCGACGAGGTGCTCGACGCCGTGGTCAGCGACCTGCCGTACAGCTCGGGCGACGACGTGGCGCTGATGATCAACGGGCTCGGTGGCACCCCGATCAGCGAGCTGTACATCCTGTACCGGCGTGCGCACCAGCGGCTCGCCGACCAGGGCATCACCGTCAAGCGCAGCTACGTCGGCGAGTACTGCACCTCGCTGGACATGGCCGGCGCCTCGATCACCCTGGTCAAGCTCGACGACGAGATCGAAGCCCTGCTCGCCGAACCGGCGGAGGTCGCCATCCGGGTCTTCTGAACGGTGACCCGGACCCGGCGCCCGCGACGGCGCACGGTCCGGGTTGTCAGCGCCAGGGTTGTCGGAGCCAGGAAGGAACCATGCCCTGAATTGAACCGGTGCCCTGAATTGAACCGGTGCCCTGAATTGATCCGGTGCCCTGAGCGAACCAACTGCACTCGGCGAAAGTGATGGAATTCGCACCGGCGGCGCTGAGTGACCGATCGAATCCGGAGCGTGATCCAACGCGTCTGCCGACGCAGTGAATCTACCGGCGTACACGCCGTGCCCGAGATGCCTTACACTGCATGCGGTTTCCTGATCGCGATCACTGCCGATTCAGCGGTCGACGCGGTTGACAAACGTTTGCCTTTGTGCGCCGGCGCCGCCCGCCGGTGGCAAGATGACGTGGGGAAAAGTGTGATTCCTGACCCCTGTGCCTGACGTAGGGTCCCCGTATTGGGGGACGACAGCATCGCCGAATGCCGCGGCGGTGGCGGCACGATCGAGGGGCTGAATCACGACATGTCCATTTCCGGGCAGCACTGCGCGCAACCGACCTCAGCGCTGCCGGACTCTTCGCCATCGCTCGGCACGATCCCCCATCCGGCTCGGCACCGTGGCCCGGCCCCGCTCTCAACCGCGCCGGGGCCCGAGCCGGCCGCCACCGTCGCTTCGCCAGACTGGTCACCGGCATGATCACCATCCTGCTGATTGCCGCGCTGACCGGCACCCTGCTCGCGGCGGCGCCCGCAGCGGCAGCGCCCACACCGTCGGCAGCGCCCCTCCCGACGGCAGTGTCGGCTGCCTCGGCGGCCCCGCTACCCGGCGCCTACGTGCCGCTCGCCCCGATCCGGCTGCTCGATACCCGCAGCGGCACCGGTGCGGCAACGAAGAATATCGCGGCCGGCGGCACACTCACCCTCCAGGTCGGCGGGAAGGGCGGCGTTCCGATCTTCCGATTTCCGGCGTGGGTGCCGTGGTGCTCGCGGTGAATGCCCTGAACCAGTCAGCGGCCGGCCGGGTGATCGCCTACGCCATCGGCACGTCCCGGCCGAACATGTCGACGATCAATTTCATGGCGGGGAAATCGGCGACGGCGCAGGTGCTGTCGAGGGTGTCCGCGAACGGACGGGCGGATTACTACAATTCCTCCAGCCAGCCGATCGACCTCATTGCCGATCTTTCCGGGTACTACCTCGGAGGGTCGGTGACCGCGGCGGGCGGATTCGTTCCGCTCACGCCCTCGCGATCCCTTGACACCCGCAGCGGCCGGGGGGCAAGCACCGCGAATTGGGAAACCAATCCCGGGGGTGGGATCAACTTCAGCTGGCCGGTTGCCGGCCGTAACGGCATCCGGGCCGCGGGGGCGACAGCGGTGGTGGTGACGCTGACCGTCACCAACGCGGCCGCCACGTCGTCGGTCGCCCCAATCGATTCCGGCATGTGCGATCCCGAGCAGCGCAGTGAGAAAGAGCGATCGTGACAGCTCTTCGGGACATGGTCGGGTGAGTTGATGATCTCCGGCTCATGCACCAGGTTAGAACAACGACGACGGGAGCGGCGGGCGCTGCTGGTGATCACCTGCGTGGCGGGCGGTCTGACCTTCGCCGACGACGGCATCCTCACCGGCCCCGCCGCGATGAACGGTTCGGCCCGTGGCAGGGCGTTGCTGCTGGTCCTCACCGCGCCGGTGATGGCCGTGGCCATGGCGCTGGCCGCCCGAGGTTGGTTGCGCGCGATCGTGGTGTGGCTGGGGCCTTGGCATCCGTCCTGTGCAACGCCGAGATGCTCTTGTCCGCAACGCCTTTCAACCGGCTGTTCCTGACGATGCCTGGCCTCTTCCTCCGGCACATGTCCCGAGTCCCAGTCGCTCGCCCGACCATGTCGCACAGCGCGGCTGATCCGCACCAGCCGAGTGCGAGATCCCTGCATGAAGACGACCCCGCGCTGCGCGGCCCCGGGGCGCAGCGCGAGCGGGTCGGCAACCCTGCCCGAAAGGACCTTGCCCGGGGTACCGCGCCGGCGGTTCAGTGGAGACATGCAGCGCGACGTGCTGCCGAACCGAACCCCCGCGCGCGAACCCGAGGGCGCGCGCACGGGCGGTCGAACGCGCCTGCCGACCGTGCTCCGGCTCCAGCGGGATGCCGGAAATCGCGCGGTCAGCCGGTTGCTCGCCGGGCGCCCTGTGGTGCAGCGGGTGGTCGAGTTGTACGTCCACGGGGGTGGGCGGCTGACCGACGTCAACGGCCCCGGAACCAACGAACGCAAGCCGGTGCTGTTCGTCCAGGGCCGGCTGATCGCGTTGGGAGCACTCACGGTGGAGGAAGCGGCGGCCGATCGGGCGAAAATGGACGCGCAGACCGGCCGGATCATGGCGGGCGACATCCCGAACACCATTGCCGCGATCACCAAGTGCGAGACTCCGACCCTGTCCGAGCCTGCCGCCAGGAAGGCGCTCAAGTCCGATCTGGTGGCCGGGGTCGGCACCGGCCAAACCAATGACGCGGCCGACGTGGAATTGGTACTGAACCTGCTGCACGAGGAGTCACACATCTCCAACGCCGACTACGACGCGGGCGTCGTCGTCCTGGAAGGCATCGGTCGAACGGTCGATCCGGCCGCCCTCCCCGGGTTCCTGCCCGGCCTGACCAAGTTGAAGAAGTCCTATGCCTCGGGCTATCCCTTTCGTGGTCGCACGAAGCGGCGCAAGGGGCTGCTGGTCACCGAGGGGACCGCGGCCTATCAGAAGGCGGTCGACTACCACCTGGCCGGCCGGGCGCAGATGCAGTCCTGGCTGGACCAGGCCATCGGGCAGACGAAGGACCTCGTGCTCCGCAATTCCGCGGAGTGGTTCCGGTCGGGCCGGGCGAAGATCTTCTGCCAGACCAAGACGCACGACTCTGCCGCACGGGTCAAGGCCGAACACCAGCCACGGCGTTTCTACGCGATCTTCGGCTATCCGCAGGGGTCGCTGTCCGAGGCACCGGTGCCGTACCTGCGCAAGCTCAAGGGCGAGACCACCTTTGACAACACCAATGTCGCGATCGAGGCGCCATCCGGCGGATTCCAGTCGACCGGGGAGATCGGCATCGTGGACCCGGTGTCCTTGGGACGCAAATACTTCATGAGCTCCATCAAGCACGAGGCACAGCACGGTGCCGACCACACCCCGGAGACCGACGAAGGGCTCTACAAGTCGGAGGTCAACGCGCGCTGGACCGACGGCAAGTTCGATTATCTGTCACCGCGACGGCGCATCAATCGGATGGGGAACACCTGGACGCAACGGCAATTCGCCGTCTTCCAGGACCTGTGGTCGTACCCGGACCTGTACCCGTACCTGCGGAAGAATTGGAACGATACGGACCGCGCCAGGCGCGCCGCCTGGCGGACGATGGTCGTCAACTACCGGACACCGGAGAGCTTCAACCCGATCAATTCGGTGCGCATCGAGACGCTCAGTGAAAAGATCAACGCCTGCACCACGGCCGACTGCCTCGCCGACGACAAGTTCCTCGACGGCACCGGGCCTGCCAACGCCAAGGCAGGGGCGGTGCGCGCGGCGATCGCTGCGCTGGACGAACTCGACCGAAAGACCCTGGTGCACAACATCGAGCTGAACCGGCTGGCCCTGACGAACCTGGCCGGCAAGCTTCGCGCGGAATACTTCGCGATCCGATGACGATCACCCCGACCCGGGCACGCGGCCTTGTCGACGCCTCCACCGGCGACCTGGTGGTCATCACCCAGCAGCGCATCACCCGGCGCAGGCGGGGGTCAGCGACGGTGGACGTCACCCCCGGATTCGACTGGACGTGCGTGGCGGTCGGCGGCGGAGCGGTCGCG
>JBBQJM010000255.1:0-6329 GCA_038325895.1 Mycobacteriales bacterium | reverse complement strand
TGGGCGTGGGTTCCGGCCGGGAACTACGTGGCCGGGCTGGACCCACGTAAACGGCGGACCTGAAGGCGAACCGCGCCAGCCTGTTGCCGCCGGTCCGTTCGAGATCACGGTATGCGCGTGGACCGTGCTCGGCCGGTTTGACCGGGCATCACGTTCAGCGTTTGACAGCAACTCCAGACGGTCGGAAGGTTGTCACAGCGGAATCCGACTGAAGACCCCAGGAGGGTGACCATGGGCAAAGTGGTGCATTTCGAGATCCCGGCCGATGACCTCGATCGCGCCAAGTCCTTCTACGGCACCGTTTTCGGCTGGCAGCTCTTCACCATGGAGATGCCCGGCGGTGGCGATTACACGGGCGCGACAACAACCGCGGTGGACGAAAAGACCATGATCCCAACGGAACCCGGTGCGATCAACGGTGGCCTGACGCGCCGCGACGAAGGCAATCCCTTCCCCGTCATCACCATCGACGTCGAGGACATCGAAGCTGCCCTGACGCAGATCGAGTCGGCCGGCGGGTCGACGGTGACGCCGCGCACGGCAATCCCGGGCATGGGTGCGTTCGGGTACTTCAAGGACTCGGAGGGCAACATCATGGGACTGTGGGAGACTCCTCCGTCGACGGGCTGAGGGGCGGCCGCGCCGCTGTGTGGCCTATCCGGAATCCGGCTCGAGCAGAGCCGCGGCCAGCGTCCGGGCCATCCACTGCTCGAACCGATCCACGGAGTAGCCGGTCTGCCGGACCAGCAGTTCGTAGCTCTCGGGGCCCATGATGACCATCAGGGTGTCGATGGCGTCATCGCGGGTCATCCCGGTACGAAGCGCGGTGGTCGGCAGGCCGCTCAGCAATCCGGTCGCGGTGAAGCGCCGGAGCCGGGAGAGTTCCTGCTGATCGGCCCGGACCTCGGGATCGACGGCGGCGGCATCCCGGTACAGCTGCCAACCGAGCGCGGCCCGCTCCGCTGTCGCCCTGAAAAAGCGGGCCATTCCCCCGATGTAGCTCTGCGGGTCGGGGTCGTCGGGGAGGTTGGCGAGCAGCCGCGTCCGGGCCATCTCGGCCCAGGTGGCATCGGCCACCGCTGTGGGTGAACCGCTCAGCTCCTGCTCCATGAAGGCGCGCAACAGCAGGCCGCGAACAGCCCGCGCAGCGGAGTTCCTGGCCTTGGATGATCAAAGGTTCAGTCCATCTCAGGTTGGCCTGCAACCCGAAATGGCCACGAACGTTGATCACCAAGGGCGATGCCGTACGGCCGATCAACACGTCCGTCCCTCACTCGCCGAACCGCCATACCTGGGGACAGCCGTGATGAGTCGGGGCGTCTACCCCGGCGACACGGCCTCGCGACAACCCCGACGACACTGCATCCAAGCTCCCCTTCGGCGTCGCCCTGCAAGATCACCTCAGGGATTCCTGCACACGCCGATCCGCCGCGTTCATGACCACCACGGATCGGCCACCACGGATCGGCCACCGACTACGCCGGCATCACCGGGCGACGTGCTGCCGGCGGCCGGTTCCGGCAGTCCCAGTACTTCACCGAGAAACTGCCTGGCGGTGGCGGACGGGATACCTCGGGGCGGGGCCATCGTCATCCCCTGTCGTCGCCCAACGCGGCCGACATCGCGAGGGACCGTTTATCGAACCCTTCGCCACCTTCCCTGCGGGCACACTTGCGACGGCCTGAGCGGTCGTGACCTCCACGCCCTTCGGTGTCTCGGGTTCGCTGCTGGAGTTACCCGCGTCTACCAAGGCACGACCGGCCCCGAGACCGGTGACCATTGCGCAGGCGCCCCGGCGAGCATCAGGAGCGTCCCCGCTCGGTCGCGCCAACCCGGAACGCTTCGTTGCAACCGGCGTGCCGGTTGTGGTGACACATCTGCTGTCGTAGCGATCGGCCCTCCGCCGGCAGGGACCGCGCCGTGGTGTCGGCGGGCCGCGGTGTCGGCGGGCCGCAGACCGCAGCAGCGGCTACGAACCCGCCGGGGCCGGCGCCGGGACCTCCACCCCGTGCCGGGCGACGAACCGGAACCGGTCGCCGCGGAACACCGAGCGCGTCCACTCGACGACCCGCCCATCGGCGTCCCGAGCCGTCCGGTGCACCAGCAGGATCGGCAACCCGGTGTCCACCCCGAGCAACGATGCCTCCACCGGGTCGGCAAGCGCCGTCTCGACGACGTCCTCGACGGAGGCGAGTTGGATCCCGAAAACCTCGTCGAGGGTCCGGTAGAGGGAGCCGCGGAGCGCCAGCTGGTTTGCCAGATCCGGCAAAGGTCCTGGGAGGTGGGCGATCTCGTGAGCGATCGGCTCGTGCGCCGCGGTCCGCAGCCGTTCCACCCGATGGATCGGCGTGCCGAGCACGACCTCGAGGTGGGCGCTCACCTCGTCGTCCGCGGGTAGCTCGTCGATCCGCAGCATCACGCTGCCCGGACGCTGACCCTGGGCCTGCAGGTCCCCCGAGAACGACGTGAGCTGGCGGACCTGCATGAGCTTGGGTTGCGCGACGAACGTGCCGCGTCCCTGGGTGCGTTCCAGGCGGCCGTCGACCACCAGCTCGGCGATGGCCTGACGCACCGTCGTGCGTGACGTCTCGAACCGGTCGGCCAGTTCCCGTTCCGTCGCGATGGCCGAACCCGGAGCGAGACCCGTTATCAGGTCAAGGATCTCGTTCTTGACTTGGTAGTACTTAGGAACCCTCACCACGGGACTGCCCCTTCGGCCCGACGGAAGCAAATGGTCTACGCCAATCTTCTCGTGGTTGGTCTATACCAATACGCCAGGACCACTACACAACGACTTCGACGGAGCACCCCCCAGGCGGGCCGCGACCGTCGCTCCCCGACAGGCAGGCGTCAACCAGACATGAAGGAGACGTTCATGGACATTTTCCTTCCGGACGACGGGCAGCCCACCGGCCGACTTGTCGCCAAGTGTCCCGGTCCGGCCGGCCACCCCGGCCGCAGCGGGCACAACCCAGGTTTCCCGACGTCGCACCCGCGCACGTCCGGCGTCATCGAGAGCGGATGTAGCTGCTGATGAGCAAGGCAACAATGTCCGATCAGAAGCCCACCACAGAGAAGAAGTCGGGGTTGCGGATCCCCGGCTTCGCGCAGCTGCAGCGCCTGGGCAAGAGCCTCATGCTGCCTATCGCCCTGCTACCCGCCGCCGGCATCCTGCTGCGGTTGGGCCAGCCTGACCTGCTGGGCGGCATCAAGGCGCCGGTGATCGGCCCGTTCTTCGAGGCGATGAGCGCAGCGGGCGGCGCGATCTTCACCCACCTGCCGCTGCTGTTCGCGATCGGAGTGGCCATCGGTTTCGCCAAGAAGGCCGACGGTTCCACCGCTCTCGCCGCGGCCGCCGGTTACCTGGTGATGGAAGCGGTGTTCAAGACCATGTCGCCGGTCGTGCTCGACGGCGTGCTGGATCAGGTTGGTGAACAGGCCCAGATCAACTACAGCGTTTTCGGCGGCATCCTGGTCGGCCTGATCACTGCATTGCTGTTCGACCGATACCACACCATCCAGTTACCGTCGTATCTCGGCTTCTTCGGCGGGCGCCGGTTCGTGCCGATCGTGGTGTCCGTCGCCAGCCTGATCCTGGCCTTCGCGATGGGCTACTTCTACCCGATCTTCGACAGCGGCCTGACGTCGGTGGGCCAGTTCATCGGTGGCTCAGGCGCTTTCGGTGCGTTCACCTACGGATTCGCCAACCGGATGCTCATCCCGGTCGGCCTGCACCACATCCTGACACCTACGTCTGGTTCATCTACGGCGACTACCAGACGCCGGCCGGCACCCTGGCCACCGGGGAACTCACCCGGTTCGCGGCCGGTGACCCGAGCGCGGGACTGCTGACGTCTGGCTTCTACCCGATCCTGATGTTCGGCCTGCCGGCGGCGGCCCTGGCCATGATCCAGCTTGCGAAGCCCCGGCAGAAGAAGCTGGCCATTGGCATCCTGGGCGCGGCCGGGCTGACCGCATTCCTCACCGGCGTCACCGAGCCGCTGGAGTTCGCGTTCATGTTCGTGGCGTTCCCGCTCTTAGCGGTGCACGCCGTGCTGACCGGCCTGTCGCTGGCGATCGCGTACCTGCTCGACATTCACCTCGGGTTCTCGTTCTCCGCCGGACTGATCGACCTGCTGCTCTACGGCACCGCCCCCGCCGCCAAGAACATCCCGCTGCTGATCGTCATGGGCGTCGCGTTCTTCCTCGTGTACTACTTCCTGTTCCGCTTCGTGATCAAGCGCTGGAACATGCGGACCCCAGGACGCGAGCCGGAGGACGAGTTCGACGCCGAGCAGGCCGCCAACCTCACCGACGGCTCCGGTTCGACCGGCACGTCCGGTGGAGTCACCCGGACGACGGGCGGCGGAACCGCGCTGGCCACCAGGCCGCTCGCCGACACCAAGGCCGAGCAGATGATCGCCGCCTTCGGTGGCCGGGAGAACCTGGTCAACGTGGACGCCTGCATCACCCGCCTCCGGATGGAGGTCGCCGACAAGGGTCTGGTCGACAAGCCGCGGTTGAAGGCGCTGGGCGCGGCCGGCGTGATCGAGGTCGGCAACAACGTCCAAGCCATCTTCGGCACTCAAGCCGAGGCACTGAAGAGCGACATCAACGACGCCCTTGACGGGCCAGTACCGGTGCCGGCGGACATCCCGGCAGTGGCCGAGCCCGTCGCAGCCGTGCCGAGCGCACCGGTGGAGAACAGCCGGATCGGCAGCACCACAAGCATTCTCGCCCTGGTCCGTGGTCGTGCCGTGCTTCTGGCGCAAGTGCCCGACCCGACGTTCGCCCAGGGCATCGTCGGTTTCGGCGCGGCCATGGACCCGCCCCGTGAGGTCGTCGACGCGGTCGCGCCGATCGCCGGGACCGTGTTGCAGATGCTGCCGCACTCCTACATCATCGTCAGCGCCGACAACGTGGGCGTCCTGGTGCACCTGGGCCTGGACACCGTCGAGCTGAAGGGCGAGGGCTTCACCGCGCACGTGGAGAAGGGTGACCACGTCGAGGCCGGCCAGCCCGTCATCACCTACGACGTGCCGGCGATCCTCCCGACCGGCCGCAATCCGATCGTCCCGGTCATCGTCATGGACAAGAAGCCGGAAGACATCACGCTGGACGACGATGGTCACGGCCGGCGGTCAGCTGGCGGCCGAGCAGACGCTGTTCACCGTCTACAACTGAGCGGTCCCGTCCCGGCGCCGCCGGATGCCAAGTGATCTGGCGGCGCCGCGACACACGTTCCACCACAGACTTTGTCCGCCCATGATGAGGAAAGACCAATGGAAATCGTGATTCTCCCCGATACCGCGGCGATCGGAAACCTCGCCGCGGACGCGATCGGGTCGTTGTTGGTGCGCAAACCCGATGCGGTGCTGGGCTTGGCGACCGGGTCCTCGCCGCTGGCGATCTACGACGAGCTGACCGCCCGCTGCGCCGACGGCGTCGTGACGTTCGCCCGGGCAAAGGGTTTCACCCTCGACGAGTACGTCGGGCTGCCCGCCGACCACCCCGAGTCGTACCGGAACGTGATCACCAAGGAGTTCGTGTCACGGGTCGACTTCGCGCCCGGCGCCGTGCAGGGGCCGGACGGATCGGCCGCGGACATCCCGGCGGCCTGCGCGTCGTACGAGTCCGCGATCGCCCAAGCGGGCGGCGTGGACCTGCAGATCCTCGGGATCGGCACCGACGGGCACATCGCCTTCAACGAGCCCGGGTCCTCGCTGGCGTCCCGGACCCGGATCAAGACGTTGACCCGGCAGACCCGGATCGACAACGCCCGGTTCTTCGGCGGCAACCTGGACGCGGTACCCACACACTGCCTGACCCAGGGGCTGGCCACCATCATGGCCGCCCGGCACGTGCTGCTGGTGGCGACCGGGTCCGGGAAGGCCGAAGCGGTGCACCACCTGGCCGAAGGCGCGGTCAGCGCGCTGTGGCCGGCCAGCATCCTGCAACATCACCCGCACGCCACGGTGCTGCTGGACGACGCGGCCGCGAGCCGGCTGCAGCTGGCCGACCACTACCGGGAGACGTACCTGGCCAAACCGGCCTGGCAGAGCATCTGACCCGTGCGTGTCTTTGCATTTGCCATTGCCGACCATGAGACCGCCGACACCACAAGGGACGCCAGCATGTTGATCACCGCCGACACCGTCGTCACCGGCCGCGAGCTCCGGCGGCCGGGATGGATCGACGTCCAGGGTGTCCTGTTGCGCGCGGTGGGTGCGGGCGCCCCGCCGCGGCCGGCCGATCTCGAGCTGGGCGCGGTCACGGTGGTGCCGGGATTCGTGGACATCCACGTGCACGGCGGTGGCGGCGGGGCGTTC
>JBBQJM010000254.1:0-6330 GCA_038325895.1 Mycobacteriales bacterium | reverse complement strand
TCGTCAACCGCGCCTACGGATTTCACTCCGCCAACGCAGCCCTCGGCCTGATCATGCTCACCCTCGGACCCATCAACCACGTCCTACCACACGAGCGCACAACACCCGCGGATCCCTAAAACCGACCCACATTCATGCCGGAAGACCCCTGAAGGTCATCGAGGCGTACGAGTTCCTGCGGTCCATCGCGGACGGCACGCCGCACGGCGCGACCCTGGACGACGCGGTGCGCAGCGCCGCCGCCCTGGACGCGATGGCCCAATCCGTGGTCTCCGGGACCTGGGTATCCCCGGTGAGCCGCTGACGACGTCAGATGAGGCGGAGAATCAGATGAACATTCGCGTGGGCGTGATCGGTGCCGGGATCATGGGCGCCGATCACGTCAAGTCCCTGCACCGCCAGGTCTCCGGGGCCGCGGTCAGCATGGTCGCCGACGTCGATCTCGCGCGAGCGCAAAGGGCCGGTGGGCTTCCCGGAGTTCGCGCGACCGATGACGGATTCGTGCTGATCGCCGATCCCGATGTGGACGCGGTGGTGATCGCCTCGCACGATTCCACGCATGCCGCGCCGGCCGTCGCCGCGGTCCGCGCCGGGAAGCCGGTGCTCTGCGAGAAACCGCTGGCGCCAACGGTTGCCGAGTGCCTGCAGGTGGTGCAGGCCGAGCGTGTTGCGGTGGCATCGGGTGGGTCGCCGATGATCTCTCTCGGCTTCATGCGCCGCTTCGATCCGGGGTACGTCCAGCTCAGGGCGGCGCTCGAGGCGGGGGAGTGCGGCGCGCCACTGGTGCTGCACTGCATCAGCCGGGGGGTCAGCTCCGCCCCCGGCGCCAGCAACGAAGCCAGCGTCACCGGCTCGGCGATCCATGAGTTCGACGTTCTGCCATGGCTTCTCGGATCACCGATCGTCGACGTCAGCTGGCACGCGCCACGCTGCTCGAGGAGGCGACCGGCCTGCAGGATCCGCAGCTGTTGCTGCTCCGCACCGCGGACGGAGCGTTGAGCACGGTCGAGGTCTTTCACAATGCCCGTTACGGGTACGACGTGCGGTGTGAGATCGTCTGCGAAACAGGCACTCTCGCGCTGACGGAGCCGCTGCGCACGGTGCGGGACAGTGCGCGGCAGCGGGCGACCGACTACCCGCCGGACTGGCGACCTCGGTTCGCCGACGCCTACCGGCTCGAACTGCAGGCGTGGATCGACGGCATCACCGGCGGTCAGCCCTCGGCCGATATGGCCTCGGCTCACGACGGGTTGGTCGCCGCTGCGGTGGCCGAGGCCGTCATCCGCTCGATGCATGACGGCGGCCGGACGATCGCCGTGAAACACCCGGCGATCCCCGTCACGGATTCGTGAGCACCGAAAGCCCATACCCACCAACCTCTCCGGCGAAAGGGATCACCCATGTCAGGCTTTCCCACCGCGCTCCCCGTCTCACGTGTTCCGGATTCGCTGGATGCGCCGGCGCTGCGCTGGGGAATCATCGGTCCCGGGTGGATCGCCGAGCGTTTCACCGCCTCGCTGCAGCGGCACACCAGGCAGCAGGTCGTCGCGGTCGGCTCCCGCAACGCGGAACGGTCCGCGGAGTTCGCCGCCCGGCACGGCATCGAGCGCTCACACGGCTCCTACGAGGAACTGGTCGCCGATCCGGGCGTGGACGTGGTCTACGTCGCGACCCCGCACAACGGGCACTATCCGTCCGCACGGCTGGCACTGGAGGCCGGAAAGCACACGCTCGTCGAGAAACCCATCGGGCTGAATGCTATGCAGGCCGCCGAGATCGCTGCGCTGGCAACAAGTCAGGGCGTGTTCTGCATGGAGGCGCTCTGGACGTTCTTCCTACCCAAGTTCGACGTCATCCGGCAATTGCTCGCCGACGGCGCGCTCGGTGAGGTGCGCACGGTCAGCGCCGACCACGGGGAGTACTTCACCGCCGACCACCGGATCATGCGTCCGGCCCTGGCCGGTGGCCCGCTGCTCGACCTCGGTACCTACCCGGTGTCGTTCGCCAACTGGGTACTCGGGCCGCCCGCCGGCGTGCTGGCCTCTGGGCAGCCCCACCCGGCCGGCGTCAACGGCCAGGCGTCCGCGATCCTGTCCGATGGAGCCGGCAACCAGGCGGTGCTGCACACCACGATCCTGTCCAATACACCCACCACCGGCGTGATCGCCGGCAGCGAAGCGACCCTGACCATTCCGGGCCCGTTCTACCAGCCGGGCAGCTTCACGGTGACATCGTTCGCCGGCGCGGGCGCCCTGACCTACGACGAGCCGCAGACCGCCCACGACGCCCTGCATTTCGAGGCGGCCGAGGTGGCCAGGTGTCTCGCGGATGGCCGGGTGGAATCGCCGCTCCGGCCGCCGGCCGACTCGATCGCGACGATGCGGGTCATCGACGAGATCCGCCGCCAACTCGGCATCGTCTTCGACGAGGAACGCTGACCGGCCGCCGCCCCCCGCCAGCGGCGCCCCCTCCTGGCGCGGATCAACTTCGCCGTCGCGTACCAAGGGGCATGGTTTTGGTGACAATGTGACGCGAGTGAACGATTTCAGCCGCGCCGGGCAAGATGATCCGCGCCGTCAATGGGGGGCGAGGAAGCGGGTGAGCTCGTCGAGGAAGAGGGTCCAGGCGGGTTCGGCGGCGGTGAGCAGATGGTTGCGGCCGGCCAGCGGGACGAACCTGCTGCCCGGGATCAGGGCGGCGAGCTCGCGGGCGGCGGACAGCGGGACCCGGTGATCATCACGGGCATGCAGGATCAGCGTCGGGCAGCGCACCCGGGCGGCGGCATCGGTGACGTCGATGCCGGCGAATGTCTCCAGGAATGCCACCGCGTTGGCCGGCGAAATCGTGCGTCGCTGCAATTCGTCGAAGGCAGCCCATTCCTCCCGTGAGCCGTCGGGCAGGAATTGGGAGGTGAACACCTGGCGAAACGAGGGATCGTCCCGCGCCCAGCCGACCTTGGCAAGTTCGACGTCCAGCGCGGCCTCCTGTCGCGCCTCCGGTGACTCAGCGCGGCTCATCCGGCCGCGCGCGTAGGAGCCGTAGAGCACCAGCGCACTCACCCGCTCCGGGTACCGAGCCGCGAAAGCCACCGCCACCGCGGCGCCCTGCGAGACGCCGAGCAACGGGAAGCGATCGAGACCGAGTTCGTCGACCACCGCCGAAAGGTCGTCCACCCAGGCCTCGAAGTCGATGCGGTCGACGTTCCAGTCCGACATCCCGCAACCGCGTTCGTCGTAGCGCACCAAGGTGAAAGCCCGGGACAGGTCGGCGACCCAATGGCGCCAGACCTTGTTCTCCGCGTCGTAGTCCACATGGGTCATCCAGTTCGCCGCCTTCACCAGGAACGGACCATTGCCGGAAATGGCGTAGGCAATGCGGGTGCCGTCCGGAGCCTGGCAGAACCGGATGTCCTGTTCCACGGTCGTGGGTCCCGGCAACGCGCCCCGTGCGGGCACGCGGCCCGACGCCGACTCGCGTATCTCGGCGACGAATTGGTAGCCGCGGCCGAACGCTGTGCGAATGATCCGCTGCTCCCGGCCGTCATCGTGCACCGCCCGCCTGGCCGCCATGATCCGGCTGGTCAACGCCGAGTCGGTGACGAACTGATCACCCCAGACTTTCTGCAACAGCTCGGCTTTCGGGACCACCCGCTCGCGATGGATGAGCAGGTAGACGAGCACGTCGAACACCTGGGGTTCGAGGTGAACCCGAACGCCGCCGCGCCGAAGCTGCAGGCCGTCCAGGTCGACCGTGCAATCGGCGAACTCGAAGCGCATCGGCTCCTCCGGTGGATGACCGAAAAATGACTGGCGACGTCGTGCGATCCCATCCTCGGATAGTTCTGGAGAAGATCTCCAGTCTCTCTCCGAGTTCGGGGCCTCTCGGGGCCGGATCCTTCTCCGTGGGCCGGGCGGCGACAACCGCCCGTCGGCGGGTTGCCGGCGAATTCGGCTGTTTCCAGTCTGGGCCCGAGCGGAGGACGGCGACATGCGGTGGGTGTCATTCACCGGGCGTTGGCGCGGGCGCGATCGGGGGGCGCCCGCGGTCGGCCGGGTTCGCACTCGCATCATGAGCCCGCTCGACGTCAGCGCGCTGCACGAGGTCTTCGGAGCCCTTTCGCCGTCGAGCCGGTACCTGCGTTTCCATGCCGGCGCGTCACGGCTGACCGCCGCCATGGAGCGAGTCCTGCTGGATCTGGACGGTGTGCGGCACCGCGCGCTGATCGCCGAGGTGCGGGAGCCGGATCGGTGGCGCCCGGTGGGTATCGCCCGGTACGTGCGAGCTGCCGGGACGGGCGTGGGCACGATCGCCGAGGCGGAAGTCGCGATCGAGGTCGTCGACGACTGGCAGGGGCGCGGAATCGGTCTGCTGCTGCTCCGCCAGTTGTCCGCTGAGGCCTGTCGGGAAGGTATCGGCCGCCTGGTGGGCAGCGTATTACCGGACAATCGAGGTCTGATGGCGTTGGTACGCCGCAACTTCCCGGTCGCCGAGTTCGGCTGGGTGGATGGTGCGATGACCGTCGCCGTTGCCACCGATGTCGCGTGCACACAGGCGTGAGCGGTCCGAGAGCCCGATCGGGCGCGGGGTCAGCCCGTTGACCGTTGACCCACCCTCGCAAATGATCACGCGGTCGTTGCCGTCATCACGATGCACGTCTTCCGCGCGGAAATCAGGAGAACGAGCGCTGTCAGCCCTCGTGGTTGTCAATTCGATGGTGTAGCGATCGTTGCCCCGTGATGCCGCACGCGGCCGTCGGCGGGCATCCAGCGAAGGTCAGCGACACCCGGCGACGAGATTGATCGACGCCCAGCGGGAGTTGGTTTGACCGAGCCAGTTGCACCGACGGTCGATCGAGGCGGAGATTGATGACCTGCTGCGGCGATTGGGCCGGGGGTCGTGCGAGCGGACGGCAAAGAGACCGACGCCACCTACGACCTGTCCGCAACGCCGTTCTATCTGGGCGGCTGCTCGCCCACTGCCTCCTACTGTCAGTCTGCATTGACATCTCCAGTTTGTCAGTGCAGACTGACGGCATGGAGATCAACCAACTGTCGTCCGTCCTCGCGTCGGACGACCCAGCGATCGGGCTGCGAGCCGTGCTTGCCCTGCGCCGGCTGGCCGAGCAGGTGGAGGCCGACCAGGTTGCACTGGCTCGGCGGCAGGGCTGGTCGTGGCAGCACATCGGTGACGCGCTGGGCATCACCCGCCAATCGGTACACGCGAAATACGGAAGGTAGGGAGGCGCTCGTGTTCGCTACGAAGCAGCACACCGGAATGGGTCGCGTGGTGCTTGATGCCACGGAGGAAGCCAGGCGTCGCGGGGACCGCCGGATCGGCAGCGATCACCTGCTGCTGGCCTTGCTGAAGGACGAGGATTCGGTGACGGCGCGTGCCCTGGGATTGGATCTGTCCACCGCGCGCGGTGCGCTGGTGGAACTGGACCGGCAGGCGCTGGCCTCTGTCGGCATCGATTTCCCGGTGCTGGACACGCCGCTGACCGGCTGGCGCAAGGAGCGGCTGATGCTCAGCCCGTCGGCCAAGGCGGTGTTCACCGGGCTGCGCACCCGGGCCAAGGGGGAGCGGCTCGGTCCGCAGCACGTGCTGCTGTCGGTGCTGTCCCTGCAGCATCCGGATCCGGCCGCGGACCTGCTGGATGCGCTGGCTGTGGACCGCGACGAGGTGCGCCGCCGCTTGGACGATCGCTGATCCACCGCAGCCCTCGGCCCGTGCCCGGTAAATGGGCGACACGGCGCGGACCCGCATGGGCGCGGTGCCGGTCGCCGCGACAGGAGTCAGATTTCTCGGCTCGGCGGCGTTCGTCACCGACCAGGTCAGCGGCTACCCGCCAGGGACCCCGGACCAGCCGACCGAGAGACACCGGGCTTGCTGTGTGACCTTTGCGGTGAGCCCACGTTTCCGTGGCCGGCCTGCGGCCGAAGCGGTTTTCGCCGCTGCATTCTGGGCGCGGCTGCCGCCGGGGGTGGGCGATGTACTCGGCGGGATCGTCGGCCGCTATGGTCGCCGCATTCGCCCTGGCGAGATGCAGCTCCCGGTGGTGGAGATCACCGATACGAGCAGGCTGACCGTTCCGGCGCATGTGCACGAGTGCGAGGACGAGATGCTGTATGTCCTTGCGGGCGAACTCCGCGGATTCTGCGGTGACGAGCAGTGGTCGGCCGGGCCGCGGAGTTTCGTGTTCGTCCCGCGAGACCGGCCGCATGGGTTCGTGGTGACCAGCGACGAGTCCGCCCGCGCGCTGGTCGTCGTCGGGCCGGCCCGACTGGACAGCCAGATCGCCGAAGGCTGGTGCGGGTCCCTCCGCCCCGCGAC
>JBBQJM010000253.1:0-6332 GCA_038325895.1 Mycobacteriales bacterium | reverse complement strand
GACGGGTCCACCGGAAACCGCCCCGCGGTGCTGGCGCAATTCAAGTCGGGTACGGCGCCGGTCTTCCTGATCAGCCTGAAGGCAGGCGGGGTTGGCCTGAATCTCACCGAGGCGGACTATTGCATCCTTCTCGACCCATGGTGGAATCCGGCCACCGAGGCGCAGGCCATCGACCGCATTCATCGCATCGGACAGACCAGGAACGTCATGGTCTACCGGCTTGTCGCCAAGGACACCATCGAGGAAAAGGTGATGGCGCTCAAGGCCACCAAGGCGAAGCTGTTCAGTAGCGTGATGGAATCCGGTTCAGCGACATCGACGGCGCTGACCGCCGCGGATATTCGAGAATTGCTGGGCTGAGAGTTCTGCCATCCGCCGTTCACCAACCGGCGGGTTGGCCGCGCCCCAGGAGTTCGGCCATCGCCCGGGCTCGCTGTCGCTCGGCTGATTCGGCTGGCTCTCCGTGCCTGGATCGGAGAGCACGCCCTGACGAAAGACCGACAGTGCCGAGGTCCGCCGTCCGATCGCTGGCCGGTTTGGCGGGGGTGGATCGCGACTTTCCGCCGACGACATCGATGACGGCACCCTGTGCCGCGGGGAGGTAACCGGCCGCGCGCGCGACGGTCAATGTTTCCTCGACGCCCAGCTCGGAGGTCGCGACCGTGGGGGCGATCAGCTGGAGCCCAACGCGTCGGAGAGATCGGTCGGCGCACATCTGGCTCAGTAGCGAGGTGTCCTCGCTGCGCAGGCAGCACGAGGCGGCAACGACGGTGACCACACCGTGGCGACGCCCCACATCGGCGATCAGGTACGTGAGCGTTTGCGGCAGCGGGCCGTCGGCCATGTCAGCGAGCGCGGAGCGCAGATCCGCTGCACTGCTCCCGCCGTCAAAGGCGCGGCGCACACTCGACGGGCTGAATCGCCAGACCGTCGCATTTCCTGCGCTCTCGCGATCCGCACAGGAGTCCAGAAGCGAACCGATCTCAGCGGCCGGGGTGCCGGACACCAGCACGGTGAGGTCCGAGCCGAAGGTCGCCGACGTCGCAACGGCCGGCAGGGTCGCGCGGGCCGCGTTCCACAGTGCCACATCATCCATGTGCGAAAGGGCAAAGGCCATCGGCCCGCACGCTGTTCCGCCCAGCACGCCGAGTTGCTGCGCTTGCGCCAGGATGGCCTGGACCGCGTGACTGTGGCCTGCGACGAGTACGGGATGGCTCCAGTTGATCCTGCTCGTGAGCGCATCGAAATCGACCAGTTCCTGGTGCGGACCGCAATTCACCATGGCCCCGAGGGTTGCCTGCCGCAAAGCCCTGCAATCCCGCTGTGCGGCAACGGATCGGACGAGCGCGGAGGCTGGTGATGTGCCTTTCGGCTCCGGGGCGATGTTGTGTCCCAACCGCCACCAGGCTGCCACGAGCTGAGAGATCCGGATCCGTGGCTCCGTCCTGGCCCATGCCGGGTAGTAATCGGAAACCGTTGCCGTGGAATTCTTCTCGACGACAAGGCCGTGGGCTCTGGCGAGCGCCAGAATCAGGCTGACCCGGGCCTCGTCACTGCTGGAGATCTTGGCAATTCTGCCGATCTCCCGCGTGCCGATACCGCCGTCCTTCAATATGGCCGCCGGCTGACGGGCGAGGTGCTCCAGCACCATCGTGGTTGACGCCAAGAACTCCAGCGCCGCCGCGCCGGCCTCGCCGTTGACGCGTTCGATGCTGCCGGTGGTGACCGGAACCGCGGGGGCGATCGGCTCGAATGGCGCACGGAAGTCGTTTGCCTGCAAAGCAAGCAGCACCTGCGTGGGGATCACCCAGGTGTAGTCAGCGGATCGTTGGAGGAAGCCTCGGGCTTGCGCCCAGGTCTGCGTTTCCTGCTCGATACGATACCGCTCCCCGTCAAAGCCGACAGGCTTCTGCGCAGTGCCGCGGGCCTGTGCGGTGAACGCGGCGCGGATGTCCGGCGGAGCGGAGTCGACCTCGGCCCGGATGCGCTCACCATCCAGGAAAAATGCCCGGAGCTTGGCTTCGAGCGTGGTTCGATCACCCGTCCTCGGCAGGCCCAGATGGCGTAGGGTCCGCTTGATGTCCTCGACGTTCATCCTGGTGAGATTCGACTCCATCGACGGACCAAGGCCCAGCGGTGACGGGACCAACTCGTCGAATCCGCTGGCGAGGTGACTGATGACACCGTCATCGGACCACGCGACGCCGCAGGTGGCCAGCGTCTCCACCACTGCCACCACGTGCGATCGTTGTTGTTCCGGATCGCCCGATTTCGCCAGCAGCCCGGCCAGGGAGGTGATGGGTACGGAAGCGCCCAGCGCCAAATGTGCTTCGATCAGCTGAATGGCCGGCAGCGACAGCGCGGGTAGCACCAAGGTCAGCGACCAGGGGTCCTGCAGTACGGCCGCAAGACTGTGAAAGTTGTGGCCCGGGTGACCGCCGAAGGGGATCGACACCAGGGACTCGCGACGCCGAAACAGCAATTCCGTCAAGGACTTGACGTCCAGCTCGGCCAACCAGGCGGTCATCGGGAGTTCCTGGGTCACGCTTGAACTCCTGCCGACAGTCCGACCGCAGTGCGTGCGAAAGCCATGGCTCCCGGGGCCGGCGGCTCGGGGGCATCGGGTTTGCTGAAACTGTGCCGAGCGACGACCCCGATGTAGGCCAGAACAACCTCGGTCGGCCGCTGCAGCTGCCGAATCTCACGGATTGTCAGATCGGTGGAAGACGGCCCTGTCCGCCAGCCGAGCTCCCGAAGACTCGCGGCCACCATTGCCGCGATCTCGGCGCGGGGAAGTTCGGCCGCGATGCCGATGAGCAGCAGCAGTCCGGCATCACGGCTGGCCTGAACCTCGGGGCCACGGGTGGTCCCGCCAAGCGGCATCGCACCGGCCAGGACTCTCCACAATGCCTGCACGTCAGTGCTTGCCTTCGCGCCGGCCTTCGTCAGGGTGAGCTTGTTGCGCGCCTTTCGCACCAGGCCGAGCCGCTGCGTGGACTCCCGAAACTCCAGCACGGGGGCGGTCTGGACCTCGCGGTTGGTCTTGCCGATCCAGACGTCCTCCAGTTTGAGTAGGTCGGCGACGGCTCGGACATGGGCGGGAGGAAGGTATCCGGCCTGCGTCAACGTGATGCCCGCGTGCCCTACGCGACGCAGGAAGGCCAAATAGGGCTGCACCATCGACGACTTCGCGTCGGCGTCCGGATCGTCCACGGGCTCGAACGATCGTGCGATTGCCTGCTCGAGGGTCGCCGGGGTCTCTTCCATTCGGAGTAACAGGTCACCCAGCGGGCTGTCCGGGTCGACAGCCGACAGCGGTCCGTTGGTGCGGGAATTCAGGTGAGCAAGAGCGGTGTTGACCTCGTCGACGTTGAACCGGTCGGGGTCGAAGGACGGACCGACCCATTCCCGGAGTTCGTCGCTCTCCGCGCCGGCGGGCCCGCTCAAGGTTGTCAGCAGGTTGCGGTAGCCCCACACCCCGCCGCAGTCTTCGGGTGGGCATGCCCCCGCACCCGCCAAGCAGACCGCGGGACCGTCGGCAGGATCTCGGGGTGCGAACGACTCCACGGTCAGCGTATGGGCCCAATCGTCGCCGAAGTCGTAGAGGTAGAAGAGCCGATCCCCGACCTCGACGAGAAGCTCGTCCAGCCGGACAGGGCTCTCGTCGATTCCGTCGAGTTCGTGCTCGATCGCATCTGGCGATCGGAACCTCTCGGCGAAACGGTCCCTCGGGCCGTTGCCATTGGCGAACTCGTGCAGGTGCGAATCCGTCCAGCCCATCGCGGTTTGCAGGACATCGTGCAATGCGTCCAACGTCAGACTGCTGGCCAGGTCCAACCGCCGCCAGATCGGCGGTGCGGAGTCATCGAGATCAACCCGGATGCGGTAAGTCATCACCTCATCCCGGGGTGCGCTGCGCCGGGATGCCCTGGGCAATTCGGGTCCAGAGACGGTGTCCAGCAATTGGCGGAACTGCTGAGCGTCAGGAATGAGTGTGTCGGCAGGGGCTGTGTCGGCATGGGCTGTTTCGGCAGGGGGCCGTGTGGTGTCGGGAGGGATCGTCGCGCCACAATCACCGGGCGGCGCTGACTGATCGCCGCGGTGATCTTGCGGGGGCTCTGACGGAGGCATACAGCCGAGGTTAAGGGTTCCCGGAAACGAGTCGGTTTGCTGGTCGGTCGCACGGGCCCCCTGATCACCCGGCTTGGCACTGCGCGAGTTCCTCCCAGGAGGCTCGACGAAGGGCTGGGCTGCGCGTCATGGGCAGATACTGACTGATCAGCCGGGCAGGCGACCGAATGTCCACAGCCGGGCGGATCAAACGCCAGTGCGGAACATCCGTCTGCTCCACCGGAACAAATCTTCCGCACAGAACGCCGCAGGAGGCGGGGAAGTCCGTGAGTCGATCCCTCCGCGACTCATGGACCGTCCCGGCCATGTGGTGCAAGGTCTCTGGGGGCTCAGGCAGCCGCGGCACCTAGCGTCGCCACGCCGTTCAAGGCGCGCTGCGCCTGGCCCAGCAGGCGATCGAGGAAGAGCCGGATGGTGTCCGATTCCTTGTCGATCTTGGTGGCGTTTGCCGTCACGAGCCCGGCCAGCCGCTTGATCTCGTCGATCCTGGACAGCAGCGTGATCGCCTCCGCGATCTTCTCCTGTGCGGTTTCGATCTCGCCGTCGTCCTGGCGGGAACTGGCTGCGATCGCGCTGAGACGTAGCAGCTGGATCACCGTTCGCAGCAGGTCCGGGTCATCAAGTTCCGGGTCAAAGGCGAGCACGATCCGGCGGGCGCCGTAGCTCTGCATGCTGTTGCCGGCCAGCTGATCGGCGCTGCGGACGAGTCCGAGAGAGGCCAGCGCACCACGGTTCCGTTCGGCCTCGTCGAGGTAGCCGTTCCAGGTGGTGCGCTTGCTGTCGGTCATCTCCAGAACGACTTTGACGTTGCCGCCGTCAACGGCAAGGACACCGTCGCCCTTCTTGCTGCGGGAGACCGATCCGGGGATGGACCCGGTGTCGCAGTACTCGTCACCGAGCCCGGCCGCGATGTCAATCATCAGGCGGTGGACGCCCTGTGCGTAGGTCTCGCCCTTGAGCGTCGTGATGCTGGCCGCGGTGGCGTCGGATGCGGCGCGCGCCGAGCGCACGGCGCCGGCCAATTCGTCGACCTTGGCCTCGAGCTCCTTGTGGTTCTTCTCCAAGGCGTCGCGCAGGCTCAACTGCTGCCGGCTCAACTCCTGGTTGTGCTTGGCCATCGGCGAGGTGGGGTCCGCTGGATCGAACTGACGGGTCACCTTGTCGATCAGCTCCGAGGTCTGCTTCGCCGCACGATCGTCCAGTTCGCGGCCGAACTTGGCCAGCACGGGTGTCAGGCGTGCGAGCAGCTCCGGATGGTCGCCGCCGACCAGACGGTTGATCTCGTCGGTGAGTGACTTGCTGGCACCGTCGACATTCTTCGAGAAGCTCTGGCGTGCAGACGTTCCGGCATCCGCGATGACCTTCTTGGCCTCGGCCGATGCGCGCTCCAGCGCGGTCGTCGCCTGGGCGATCGCCTCGGTGGTGGCGGTCGCGGCGCGGGCGGTGGCGTCCGCCGTGCGATCGCCGACCTCGGCGACCAGTCCTTCCAGGTTGAACTTCTCCTGGATGCCGCCCGCCGTGCTGATGGCGTGCACACCGACAGTCAGAGCCTGGCGCAGGAAGGGAGAGAGATCGACGTCCTTCATCTGCTCGGCGGTCAACGCGGGGCCGCGGCGCCCCTGCGACCACCTCCGCGACTCGGTCACCACGGACAGCTCGGTGATGGTCAGCTGATCGATGACCACGGCGCCCTGAAGCGTGTCGTACCGGACGGCCGGTGTGGGTGTCGGGATGCTGGTCATGTCTGGTGCCTCTCTGGTGGGTGCGACGGGGGGGCCGTGCGATGGATCCAGAGTGTGTTCAGGCGTCAACCGACAAAAGCGGAACTCTTGATAAGGGGGGATATCAAACGCCTCTATGAAGCGAGGGACATTTGGCTGTAGCGTCTGCCAGGACAGGACGTAGGGTCCGACAAAGTGATCAGCAGAGGGGGCGACGATGACGACTACCTCCAACGCCGAGCTCAGGCTGGGGCTGTCCGACGTCGCCCAGCTGGCGCACGTGCAACGCCCGGTCGTCTCGATGTGGCGGGCCAGGAGCGCCGGCTCTGATAGGCCGTTTCCGGCGCCCATCGACGCGGCCCGCGGTCAGGAATGGTTCGACGGCGCCTCGGTGGTCGACTGGCTGATCGCCACCGGCCGGGGAAACAACCCGTCAGCTCGTGACGATCTTGCTGCCTACGCAAGTCTGGATGGCGGATC
>JBBQJM010000252.1:0-6365 GCA_038325895.1 Mycobacteriales bacterium | reverse complement strand
ACCGCAAGCTGGCGCGGGAGCTGCATCCCGACGTGAACCCGGATCCGGCTGCGCAGCAGCGGTTCAAGGAGGTCACGGCGGCCTACGAGGTGCTCTCCGACCCGGCCAAGCGGCAGGTGGTCGACCTCGGCGGAGACCCGCTCTCGCCCGGCGGCGGTGGCGGCGGTGGCGGCGCAGGTGGTCCCGGCGGGATGGGTGATCCGTTCGGCGGCATGGGCCTCGGCGACATCATGGACGCCTTCTTCGGTGGCGGCGGAGCGCGTTCGCGCGGGCCGCGATCCCGGGCGCGGCAGGGCGACGACGCCCTCATCCCGATCGAGGTGACTCTCGAAGAATGTGCCACCGGGGTCGCCAAGGATCTGGCGGTGGACACCGCGACGCTGTGTTCGGTCTGTCAGGGTTCGGGGTGCGCGCCGGGAACCACACCGATGACCTGCGACACCTGCAAGGGCGCCGGAGAGATCCAGCAGGTGCAGCGTTCGCTGCTCGGCCAGGTCGTCACCGCACGGCCCTGCCCGGTGTGCCGCGGGTACGGCGAGGTCATCCCCGACCCGTGCCGGCAGTGCAACGGCGACGGACGGGTACGCGCCCGCCGGACCGTGCGGGCCAACATCCCCGCCGGCGTGGGCGACGGCATCAGGGTGCGGCTGGCCGGCCAGGGCGAGGTAGGCCCGGGTGGCGGCCCTCCCGGTGATTTGTACGTCGAGGTCCAGGAGCTGCAGCACGAGCGGTTCACCCGTGACGGCATCGACCTGCACTGCACGGTGCACGTGCCGATGACAGCCGCCGCACTGGGCACGTCGATGGCGTTGCATACCCTGCAGTCCGTCGAGGACCTGGACATCCAGCCGGGAACCCAATCCGGCACGGTGATCACCATGCGCGGCCAGGGCATGCCTCGGTTGCGCGGGTCCGGGGTCGGCAACCTGCACATTCACGTCGAGGTCGTGACGCCGACCAAGGTCGACGCACGCCAGGCGGAGGTGCTTCGCGAGCTTGCCACGCTGCGCGGCGAGGAGCAGCCGGAGCTGGCCGCCAGGGCACACGGCGGCTTCTTCTCCAGGCTCCGCGACTCTTTCGCCGGGCGGTGATCGGCGCCCTTTGCGCGTCGGATTCGCCTGCACCTCGGGCGGTCGCATTCGGGTTCTGTTCGGTCGGGACCGACCGGTGACGGACGGCCCGTTCTTCCTGGTCGACGCGATGCCGGCGGCGAGTGAGTTCCGATTGACGGGGCCCGAGGGCCGGCATGCGGCCGCGGTCCGCAGGCTCCGCGTCGGCGAAACCCTGGTCCTCACCGATGGCCGCGGATCGCGGGCGGCGGGCACCGTGCTGCAGGTCGGGCGCGGTGAGCTGACAGTGCAGCTGGACATCGCCAGGCTGATCGAGCCGCCTGCGGTGCGCGTCACCCTGGTGCAGGCTCTGCCCAAGGGCGATCGTGGTGAATTGGCGGTCGAGCTTTCCACCGAGGCCGGCGTGGATGAGATCGTGCCATGGGCGGCGAGCCGGTGCGTGGCCCGTTGGACCGCCGACCGCGCGGACCGCGGCCATGCTCGCTGGCAGAATGCCGCGCGGGAAGCGGCGAAGCAGTCGAGACGGAGTCACGTGCCGGTGGTCCACGAGGTGGCGTCGACAGCTGCGCTGGCAGCGCGCATCCGAGCCGCGGCCGCGGCGCTGCTGCTGCACGAGGCCGCTGAGTTACCGCTCGCCGCTGTCACGCTGCCGGCCGAGGGCGAGTTGCTGGTGGTGGTCGGTCCGGAAGGTGGCGTCTCGGAGGAGGAGCTGATCGCATTCCGGCAAGCCGGCGCGGTCGCCGTGCGGCTCGGACCGGAGGTGCTGCGGACCTCGACGGCAGGCGCCGTCGCACTCGGCGCGCTCGGCGTGCTGACCGGCCGCTGGGGCGGTCCGGACCGGAGCCGGCGATGAAGATCAACACCCGCCAGTACGCCTACGGGCCGCATCCCAGCCAGACCGTCCGGTTGATCCTGCCCGGCGGCGCGCACATCCCGGTCGCGGTGGTGATCCACGGCGGCTACTGGCGTTCGGCGTACGGCGCGGAACTGGCCGAACCGCTCGGCCGCGATCTCACCCGGTTCGGCGTCGGCGCCGCTGTCATCGAGTACCGCCGGATGGGGGAGGGCGGCGGCTGGCCGACCACCCTCGCCGACGTCGCGCGCGCGGTGGATTCCCTGGCGGTCCAGGGCCAATACGTGGCCGACGAGACGCTGCTGCTGGACCGGGTGGCCGCCGTCGGCCATTCCGCCGGGGGTCAGCTGGCAGCCTGGCTCGCCCACCGCGGATCCCTGCGCGCCGGTACAGCCGGCTCGGTCGGCCCGGGCGAGCTGCATGTCCCGGTGGTCGGCGCGGTCACCCAGGCCGGCCTGCTGGATCTGGTGGGGGCGGCCGACGAGCGGCTGGGCGACGGCGCCGTCGTCGCGTTGATGGAGGGTGAGCCCCGCTCCCTCCCACAGCGTTACCACCACGCGTCCCCGCTGGCCAGCGTCGGTGACGGCGCCAGGGTCGTGTGCGTGCACGGCGACGCCGACGACACCGTCCCGCTGTCCCAATCGGAGCGGTACGTCGAGGCCGCACGGAAGGCGGGTGATCCGGCGAAGCTGATCGTGCTGCCCGGTGTCGGCCACTACGAACTCATCGACCCCGACGAGCCGGCCTGGGAGGTCTGCCGAGACCAGTTGCTGCGGATGGTGTGACGGCGGCTGGGCGGCCCAGGGGTTCCGGGAGTGACGAATTCGACCGTTCAAGGTCGGGCGCCGCGAAGCGAGCGCGGTTAAGGTTGACCGTCATGCCCTACCGCCGCGATGACTGTTTGTTCTGCAAGATCGTTGCCGGGGAGATTCCGGCCGACGAGGTGCACCGCGACGACCAAGTCGTGGCGTTCCGCGACATCGATCCGCAGGCGCCGACCCACATCCTGCTGGTGCCGACCACGCACTACGGCAACGCTGCGGAGATGGCCACCGACGACCCGCGGGGACTGGCCGCGCTCCTGGTCACGGCCGGCACGCTGGCGGATTCCGAGGGCGTCGCCGACGGCTACCGACTGGTCTTCAACACGGGGCTTCGGGGCGGGCAGGTCGTCTTTCACACCCACCTGCACCTGTTGGGCGGGCGGCGACTGGGCTGGCCGCCGGGCTGAACCAAACTACGGTAGAACGTGCGGCCCCGGGGTAGAATCGTGTGCACATCGCGATAACAGCCGGGGAGGGAGCGCGTGTGATGCCGACGCTGAACATCAAGAACGAGCGAGTGTACGAGCTGGCCAGGCAGCTCGCCGACGCCACCGGCAAGTCGATGACGAGCGTCATCGAGACGGCCCTCGAGGAGAAGCTGGAACGACTGGGTACCCGCCAGAGGCTGGCGGAGGACGCGCACGCGGCGGAGCTCCATCGACTGTTGGACGATATGGCCCGGCGTTTGGGGCCCGTCGATGACCCGACCGCGGACCTGTTCGACGAAGTCACCGGGCTTCCTCGTGGTGATTGACCCGTCGGCCATTGTTGCCATGATCGCGAACGAGGATGAGCGGAGCACCTTTCTGCAGATCTGCAGGATCAACGCACCGGTCCGCCTGTCCGCAGCAGGCTATCTCGAGGCAGCAATCGTCGTGGATGGTCGGGGCGACCCAGTGCTGTGCCGAGAGCTCGACGAATTGCTGACCATGCTCGGGGTGATCGTCGAACCCGTTTCCGCCACCCATGCCCGCATCGCCCGGCAGGCCTATCAGCAATTCGGCCGCGGCTCCGGCCATCCCGCCCGATTGAATTTCGGTGACTGCTTCTCCTACGCCCTGGCGAAGGAGACAGCCGAACCATTGCTGTTCAAGGGCACCGATTTCGCGCAAACCGACGTGCTGGTCGCGGTGTGAGGGTCCGCAGTGAGCGGGCGATCAGCAGCCCGTCATCGGACAAAGATCAATCGGCTGGTCTCGACTCGAGCCTCCGACGGTAGAATCGCCGGGTAGTGACGGGCCGATGCCGGTCGGTCATCGCAGCGCCGAAGATTCCAGCGACGACGGGCCCGACCCGATCGCGACCAGTCATCCAAACGAGCCACCCGGACCAGTCATCCAGACCAGCGAAAGTAGGCAGTGCACCAGGTGCCGGATTCCTCCTCGGCCGCCGCTCGCAGCGACCTCCCGACAGGCGGCCCATCGGGTTCTGCCACCGACGATGCGGCCACTCGCGGCGCTGCCGGCGCGGCGATCTCGACGACGACGGCTCCGAAGAACGTTCCCGCGTCGGCTCCGACGTCGGCTGTGACGTCAGTGACATCAGCGGAGACTCCCACGGACCGGTCGGCCGCCGAATCGACGCTGGTGGTCAACGACGAACGGCAGATGGTGGGGCTGCTGGGCTCCCGCGATTCGCTGTTGCGGCTGCTCGAGGACAACCTGGCCGCGGACATCCACGTCCGCGGGAACCGGGTGACGCTGCGCGGTAGCGCCGGGGAGGTGGCATTCGCCGAGCGGACGATCCGCGAGCTGCTCGCGCTGCAGGAGTCGGGCTCGGTGATCACCCCGGATGCGGTGCGCCGCACCATCGGCATGCTGGCCGATCCGGCCCCTGGTGCCGCCGACTCCCCGTCGCAGGTGCTCGGGCTGAACATCATTTCTCGTCGCGGGCGAACGATCCGGCCCAAGACGCTGAATCAGAAGCGGTACGTCGACGCGATCGACCAGCACACCATCGTGTTCGGCATCGGGCCGGCGGGCACCGGCAAGACCTACCTGGCGATGGCCAAGGCTGTGCAAGCGCTGCAGGCCAAGCAGGTCAACCGGATCATCCTGACGCGGCCGGCGGTCGAGGCCGGGGAACGGCTGGGATTCCTGCCCGGCACCTTGTCGGACAAGATCGATCCGTACCTGCGGCCGCTCTACGACGCGCTGCACGACATGCTCGATCCCGAGTCGATCCCGCGGTTGATGGCGGCCGGCACGATCGAGGTGGCTCCGCTGGCCTACATGCGCGGACGCACCCTCAACGACGCGTTCATCATCCTGGACGAGGCGCAGAACACCACGCCCGAGCAGATGAAGATGTTCCTCACCCGGCTCGGGTTCGGGTCCAAGATCGTCGTCACCGGCGATGTCACCCAGGTCGACCTGCCCGGCGGACAGCGCTCGGGCCTGCAGGTCGTCCGGGGGATCCTCACCGATGTGGACGATGTGTTCTTCTCGCTGCTCACCTCGACCGACGTGGTGCGGCACCGGCTCGTCGGGCACATCGTGGACGCCTACGCGCGCTGGGACGCCGTTAACTCGGGGCCCGCGCCCGACCGTCAGGAACGCCGCCTCGGCCGTGGACCTTCGGGTCACGGCGGGCACGCCCGCTCGGGTGCGGACAACGGCCGATGAGCATCGAGGTCGCGAACGAATCCGGCGTCGGCGTCGACGAGATCGCTCTGGTGTCGGTGGCCCGTTACGTCCTGGACCGGCTCGGGATCAACCCGCTCGCCGAGTTGTCGGTGCTGCTGATGGACGTCGAGGCGATGACCGAGCTGCACGTGAAGTGGATGGACGAGCCGGGGTCGACGGACGTGATGAGCTTCCCGATGGACGAGCTGGACACCGCGCGGCGCCCCGACGAGGCGAGTCCTGGTCCGGCGCTGCTCGGCGATGTCGTGTTGTGCCCGGCGGTGGCCGGCCAGCAGGCCACCCAGGCCGGCCACAGTCTCGATGACGAACTGCACCTGCTGACCGTGCACGGCGTCCTGCACCTGCTCGGGTACGACCATGCCGAGCCGGCGCAGGAACGCGAGATGTTCCGGCTGCAGAACGAATTGCTGGACAGCTGGCGCGACCAGCGGGTGGCCGGTGCCCGGCGGGCCCGGCTGGCCGAGGTCGATGCCGCCGTGCTGGACGTGGTCGGCCTGCACTCGGCCGGCGATCCTGGCGATCCTGGCGAACCGAGCGGTCGGGGCTGACGCCCGCCGTGGACAGTCTTGATGTCCTGCTGCTCGTCCTGGCGGCCGCCCTCGTGCCCATCGCCGGCCTGTTCGCGGCCGCGGACGCCGCGATCACCATGGTCTCGCCGGCCAGGGTGGAGGAGCTCGAACGGGAGGGCCGGTCCGGGTCGGCGGCGCTGCTGGCGATCACCGAGGACCGCCCCCGCTACACCAATCTGCTGTTGTTGCTGCGGGTCGGCGCGGAGCTGACCGCCACCGTCATCGTGGCTGCCGTTGCGTTCGGTACCTGGGGTTTCGTGTTCTGGGTCGGCCTGACCGTCGCGCTGGTCATGCTCATCGTCTGTTATGTCGGGATCGGCGTGCTGCCGCGCACCTTGGGCCGCCAGCACCCCTACTCGGTCGGGCTGTCCACAGCCCGCCCGACCCGGGCGCTGGCCAGGGTG
>JBBQJM010000251.1:0-6395 GCA_038325895.1 Mycobacteriales bacterium | reverse complement strand
CGCCCCTTCCAACGCGTGTCGTCGGAGATGGCGGTGACCACCGACAGCCAGCCGTACCGATTGTCGAGCGCGGTGAGCGCGTCCTGGTCGTAGGCCTCCCGGACGCTGCGCGCGCCGAAATACAGGTGGGTGCGTCTGCCGCCGGTCGCCGCGAGCTGACCGATGATCGCCTTCATCGGTGCAACGCCGGTACTGCCGGCCACCATCAGCACCGGCCGCTCGGACGCCGGGTCGAGTGTCATCCGGCCGAACGGCGGTCCGAGCCGGAGCTTGTCGCCCCGTTTGGACACCCTGACCAGCGCGGTGGACACCGGCCCGCCCGGATCCAACCTGACGTGCAGCTCGATGTCCAGGCCACCCGGGGGATTGGCCGGGGTGAAAAACCGCCATTCTCGCGGGCGGGAGTCCGATGGCTCGACGGCCAACGACTGCCCGGCCAGATAAGGCACCGGCGTCTCGGTGCGCGCCGTCAGCACGGCGATGTCGAACGTACGGTGATCCACCTCGCGGATGTCCGCACCCCAATAGGCGGGCGCCGAGGCAGCGACCTTCTCGGCGGCGCCGGACATGGCGCCGGCGACGACGTCGTACGCGGCCGCCCAGTCGGCGGCCAGCTTGTCCGTCCAGTCCGCGCCGCTGAAATGACGAAGGGTCGTCAGCAGCGCCTCCCCGACGGCGGGGTAATGCGCGGACAGAGTCCCGAACTTGCGGTGATCCCGCCCCAGATCCTCCAGGTACGGCACGAGTTTGTCGACGTTGTCCACATCCGTGACAATCCGCACCAGCGCTCCCACCAGCCGATCGCGCTGCCGGGTCATCCCGGGGGGGAACATGTCACGGGTTTCCGGGTAGCGCAGGAACAGGTAGCTGTAGAAGTAGAGAGCGACCTCGTCGCCGCCGTTTGCCGCGACGTCGGCAAAGTTGTCCTTCAGAGCGGCCGTATCGATGTCCGCCATGACCCGACCTCAGGCCGTCACGATGGACAACCGCAGCGGCGACAACGCACCGAGCAGGGCGCGAATGGTGCTGTCGTCGGCGCCCGTCTCGACGAGGGTGGCGTTCAGATGACCGACCACTCGATCGAACGCCTCGTCGGTGATGTTCAGGCCGGCGTGCGCCGCCGCCATGTCGCGGCGTGAGTACTTCTGCGGTCCGCCGGTGGCAGCGGACAGCATGTCGACCTGGTGACGCTTGAGGGTGGGCAGGTCAACGCCGGCGAAGTACGGCGCCAATGAGCGGTCAGCGCAGATGCGGTCGTAGAGCTCGTCGACGGCGGACCGGAGCCCGTTCTCAGCGCCGAGAGAGTCGTAGGCAGAGGCCGCCGTCTCAGTCACAAACTGGCTCCCCGCAGTCGTGGTCGTTGCTCTGGGAGAGCGTAACGCCACGGTGTGTCAGTATCCAACGCAGGATTTCCCGTTCGGACTCGGAGCAACCTGGAAGGATGTCGATTCGGCAGCCGGTGTGACATCGGGTGATACTGAATTGGCCGATACGTGCGCTTGGGTGGTTGTGAGGCACACGTCGCCTGTCGCCGGGTCACCGTGCTGGTCCCGTGCCGTTGCCGCCGCGCGATCGGGTTGCCGCCGCGCGATCGGGTTGCCGCCGCGCGATCGGGTTGCCGCCGCGCGATCGGGTTGCCGCGGCGCGGGGCCGTTGCCGCAGCGCGAGTGCAGCGCGTCAGCGGAGCGCGGTGATCAACTGGTCGAGTGCGACGCCGGCGATCGGCAGGGTCCAGCGGCCGAGCAATGGACCGACCGGGCCGGTGCCGGCAGCCCCCGCCGATCCAGCTCGACGTCGCGCGGTCGATCACCGCGGTCGCCTTCGGTCCGGTGACGCGGGTTTCGGCACGCCGCCACATCCAGCCGACCACCGGCACCGCAAAGACCACCCACCAGCCGGGACTGCGAGCGACCAACTGGTTGCGTTTTCGCCAGAGCACCACGGTGGCGGTGCCGGCGAAGGCTCCACACCCGGCGAAGACGCCGACCGCGGCGTGCGCCGGCGGTAGGCCGAGGGCAATGCCGAACGGCGCGCAGGCAATGCCGAGGAGGAACGCGACGATCACCACCACGAGGAATTCCACGAGGCGCCTCGCGCAGTGGGCGGATTGCTGGGACCCGCCGATCCTCGCGCCCAGTGGTCGCTGCGGCGTGCGGGCGCGCGTTGTTGGGGAGCCGTGTCGAGAGAGGTTTCACCCTGGTTGCGCCCGGGGCCTTGCGCAGCCGCCAGTAGCGGACAAAAGTGACGCACATCTCAGGCGGCCGAAGGCGTTTGCCGGACGGCCCGCCCGCCATTCACGCCTCCCCGAGGGGGCAGCATGTTCATCCAGGTCATCCAGGGCAAGGTCGCCGATGCCAAGGGTCTGCAGGCGGCGATGGATCGATGGGTGGCGGAATTGCAGCCCGGGGGCAGAGGGCTGGTTGGGGTCTACCGGCGGGTTCACCGACGACGGGATGTTCGTCTCTACCGTGCGTTTCGACTCGCAGGAGGCCGCGCGGCGGAACAGTGACCGGCCGGAGCAGGGTGCGTGGTGGGCCGAGGCGGAGAAGTGTTTCGACGGACCCGTCACCTTCATCGACTGCCCGCAGGTGGAGCTGTGGATGCAGGGCGGGTCGGATCGGGCCGGGTTCGTGCAGGTGATGGAGGGTCACACGGCCGATGCCGACCGGATGAAGGAATTGATGCAGCGGTACACGGACGAGATCCACCGGATGCGCCCGGAAATCATCGGCGCGACCGTCGCCCTGCATGGCGATGGCCCATTTGTCCAGACGGTCTACTTCACGTCCGAGGAAGAGGCACGGGCGGACGAGAACATGTCGCCACCGCCGGAGATGGTTCAAGCGATGCAGGAGGACCAGAACCTGATGGACGACGTCACGTATCTGGATCTGCACCAGCCGTGGCTGGTCTCGCCCAGAAGTTGATGGTGTAACAGGAGTTCGCAGCTCACCGGCCCCGCTCGCGCGGCCGAAAGTCGGCCGTGGCGAGCGGTGGTCTGCCGTGTCGGGCGGCGGTTGGCGCACCTCGCAACTCGGCGAGCGTCGCCGGCTGCCGGACACTCATGCCCTGCGGCCAGCGGACTGTCTCACTAGCCACCCGACGAAGAAGCCGTCGAGGTGCGTCGGGGTGAGCCCGTCCAGGTGGTGCGATAGCGGATCATCCGGCATCCTCCGTCGAGAGTTCTTTCTCCAGTGGCGTCCGGAATTTCGGAATGACTCGCACACCGTCAAGCCACTCGGTCAGCCGGGCGCCCTCCGCTTCGACGGCCGAAGTGGCTGCCGTGCCGATGTTCTCGAGGAGGCGCCAGACGACCGTGCCGTCCGGACGTTGGCCCCAGCCACCGACGACCCTGCCGTCACACCAGATGGTCGGGCCGATGTTGCCGGTCTTGTCGAACAGCGCTGCACGATAGTCCGGACTGATGTACCAGTCTCGGCCGGACCAACCCATCGGTGTTGGGTCGAGGGCGGGGAGCAGCGCCACCCACGGTGGTGGTGCGGCCACCGGTTCGATGTCACTGCTCAGCAGCACGCCGACCTCGCCGTCGAGATCGACGTGAATCGTGTCGTTCGCCGCAACGGCGCGGCGGGTATCGCCGAGATTCCATCCGGTCCACCAGGCGATATCGGCCATGGTGCCCGGACCGAAGCGGGCCAGCCACTGCCGGACAAGTTCGGCCCTGGCGCCATCGGCGGAAAGTATCGGAACGCCGTCCTGGAGCCACTTTTCGATCGGCGACCACTTGTATTGGCTCCCGAACCAACCGCCCCCCGGTCGTCCACGAACGATTCTGCCCTCGGCGGACAGCAGGTTCAGAACCCGGCTGGTGATGTTCGCCGGGCCGCCGTACGCCTTGCCCTCGGCATAGGTGAGTTGCGTGCGAAGTCGAGGCTCGACGCGTGACAGCTCGAGTGCGGTCGCCTCGCCGGATTCTCGCAGCAGGCAAAGGACGGCATCGTCGAGCTGGGTTAGCCAGGTCGCGGGATCGCTGGTGATCTTCGGCTGGTCGGTGACCGTGGCCAAGTCCTTGACCAACGCTCGGCGCAGGCGCGCGGCGACCGCGTCGCTCGACGAATGCTGAACCACGGACGCGGAGCCCGTCGGCACGACGAACATGGTTCGCCGCATGCCGAGCATGCGGATGAGAGTCCTTTCTGTATAAAGGGCGTCAGCCACATCGTCCGGGTGCACCGCCTCCATCCTGGCGGCGACGGAGAGGTAGACCGAGGCAGGGTCGGTGGCGTGCAGGGCGACGAGATCGTCGACGAGTGCGGCAGCCGTGATGCCCCGCGCTTTCGCCGATAGGTGGTGACGTATGCCGAGCCGCGCCCGTCGCTCAGCGATGGAGACGGTCCGCGACGTCGACGGACTTGACGGACTTGACGGACTTGACGATGTCAGCGATCGTGCGCTCGGCGTTCCGACTGCCCCATCGACCGGTACGTTCCTCGCGGGATTGCCGCTGAGCGACGTTCGGTTCGCGCTTGCCATCAGTCTCCCCTCGCAGTCCGGTGTCGGGTGCCCGCTAGCATCGCTGGTCGGTCGAGTGTTGTCACCCGGCTGCGTTGTCTGCCGAGCATCTGGGGCCGTCGGAGCGCTTCAGAACGGCGGTACATCGGTCGCAGCCTGCCCGGTCGCAGCGTGGCCCGCCGCTGCGTGCGCCGTCGCCGCGTACCCCGGCCCAGCGGGCGAGGTGGTGCCCCTGTCACATCCTTCGGTCTCAGAGTTGGTCGAATTGATCCTTCCTGCTGGGCTTTCCCGTGTTGCGAGGGCAACTCGGGGGTTTGGGAGCGGTACTTCCGCCCGGTCGGGCTGGTCCAGGTGATGCTGGCATCGGGATGCTGCACCGCGTCCCACAGGCCGGTGGTCTTCAGGTCGTGGTGAAACTTGCACAAGCAGGCCAGGTTGCATGGACAGGTGGGGCCGCCGTCACAGAATTCTTCGGAATGGTCGATCTGGCATCGTCGCGCGGGTTGCCGGCAGCCGGGGAAACGGCAGGTGCGATCGCGTTGGGTGACGTGGTCTCGGTGGGAGAGTCTTGGCCGGTAGGTGGTCCGGCCTATGTCGAGAGCTCTGCCGCAGGTGGGGTCGACGGCGACGGCAGTAATGCTTGCGGCGCTGACGGCCAAGGCGCGGCACAGGTCAGCGGGGATGGGGCCGTAACCATCGAGCTCGCCGGGCAGATCGTCCAATCCCGCCAGGGTGGTCGCCGCGATCGTCACGTTCAGATTCGTCAGCCGACCCTGCTGGGTGGGGAACAAGAAGGGGCGCCTGATGGGTGGCCCTTCGCACGGTGGGCTGCCCGGATCGGGAGCGCCTGGCCCGCGGCGTAGGTCGTCGGCGGTGGCAGATGGGATGTGAGTTACGTCCGTCCCGCGTGCCGCGCTCTCCGGATCGGTGGCGCCTGACGCGCGGCGCAGGTCGTCGGTGATGGCAGATGGGATGTGCGCTACGTCCGCCCCGCGTGCCGTGCCTCCTGGACCGGGTGGGGCTGTGTGGCCGTGCCGATCATCGGCGACGACGAGTGCGAAGTCAGCCGAATCCGGCTTGTCTGTCGACTGGTTCGCGGCGAGAGTGCCTGTGCCACAGTGCATGCCTTCGACTCTGGCAGATTCGGGGTGAGCGGAGTCCGACTCGTCCGCGACATCGTCGGGACCGGTGGTGGGCGGCCCGCAACACAGGTCATCGTCGGGACCGCAGGCTTCCGGGGAGGCGTTTCTGTTGCCGAGCGGTTCGGTCCCCGGTGTCGCGTCGTCAGCAGCCTCGGTGTTCACTCGAACGGCGGCTACGTGGGCGTGAGCTTCTGGGATGTCGGGGTCGTTGGGGCGGCTGGGGGTCAGCGAGCTACCCACGCCCGGGTCCGGACTTGATTCCGGGCTACCTGGGCTGTCTGGTTGCGAGTCGATCAGAGACGTGTCGGGGTCGAAACGGCCTGCGATGGTGGCACTGTCGCTGATCCACGAGTACCTCATCGGGTCGTGGGTGACTACTGCGCGTCCGCCGATGGTGGCGCGCAGATCTACCGCACCATGGGTGGCAAGTTGATCGAAGATGTCGCTGAACACGTCGGCGCGCAATGCTCCGATCCTGCGACTCTCGTCCGCGCGACGGTGCAGGGTCGTCGCCACCCTGTCCAACACACTGAACGCGACGGCGGCATTCTCGGCGGCGATCTCGGCGATGAACGTGGACATTCCGTCGCGATTGGGCCGGACGGTTACGTGCCGCTCCTCGCGGGCTTTGATCTGCCGTTTCTTCGCCGCAGCGGGATCCACCGAGATCACTGCGCGGTCCACGATTCCGCGCAATTGGCCGGGCGTTCGGGTTGTCGCCTTGGGTAACACAGCCGTCTCGACCCTGCGCCGCAGGTCGGCCGACAGGTTCTCGGTTCG
>JBBQJM010000250.1:0-6455 GCA_038325895.1 Mycobacteriales bacterium | reverse complement strand
CCGACGACATCATCGACATCTCCTCCGATGACTCCGGGAAGACGCCCGGCACGGACCTGCGCGAAGGGGTCCGAACTCTGCCCGTGCTGTACACGTTGGCCGACCCCGCCGCCGACCCGCGGCTCCGCGAACTGGTCTCCGGCCCGATCACCGCCGAGCACGAGGTGGCCGAGGCCGTGGACCTGCTGCGCTGCTCCGTGGGGCTGGCCACCGCCAGGGACACGCTGAGCGGTTACGCGGCCGCCGCCGAGGCGGAGCTGGAGCTGCTGCCGGAATCGCCGTCGCGGGACGCGCTCGCCTCGCTCGCCGGTTTCGTGGTGGCCCGCACCAGGTAACCCGGATCCGGTGGCCCACCGGCGCGTTCACGCGTACGGCGACCGGCATGATCGACGCCCGATTGGTCGATCCCCGTGACTTCACGCAGGAGGTCGACCAACCCACCTACCGGGTGACGTTCTGGTCCCCGCCACCACTCCCGAAAAGACATTCCCAGCAGCATGCATGCCGGGTTGGGCGAGCAGCGAGTGGGACGTCCAGGGCGGCGATCTCGACGAGGTGCTGGACCTGGGCCCGCGACGCTCCGGGTCGGACCGGCCCCGCGATCGGGTGACCGTCGCGGTGCTGCACGACCTGCCGGACGGCCGGGGCCGCGCAAATGTGGCTGCTCGGGGACGATTCGACCGTGGATTCCCTGCGACGCCCTACCTAGCCAGGTTCACTGCCGCGCGAGAGAAATCGGCTGCGTCTTCTACAAACTGTTGACACTCTTGGGTGCACTTAGTAGTTACACATCGTAACAGGATACTTCCACGATGCGAGACCGATGCTCCTGTGGATCAAGACCGAGACCTATCCGTGGAACCGGTTGAGCCACAACGGTTCCCCGCGTCCGCACGCCTTCGTCCGGGATGGCGGATACGTGCGGACGGCCACCGTGACGTACGACGCCACCGAGCCCTGGGTGGTGTCCGGGGTGAAGGATTGTGTGGTGCTGAAGGTGACGGATTCGGAGTTCTTGGGCTACCTGCACGAGCGGTACACCACCCTGCAGCTCACTCGCGACCGGGTGATGGCCACATCCGTGACGAGCCAGTGGTGGCACACCCAGACAGATATGGACTGGGGTAAGTCTGGGGTAAGTCCTACGACCGCGCGCTGGCCACGATGAGCGACGTGTTCGCCGCCCACCACAGCCTCGCGTTGCAGCAGACCATGTACGCGAAGGGCGAGGCGATGATCGACCAACAGCCGGAAATCGGTGAGGCCCCATCCCCGGGGTTGGCGTTCGATCCGGGTCAGGGATGGTCATGACCATGGCACACGATGCACAGCCGGCTCATGACGGCGGCGATCAGCTCGCGGTTTTCGACGACAAGACCCACCCCGTCGATGAGGTCCTGAAGCCCGGATCGATGCTGGTCTACGGACTGCAGCACGTGATGAGCATGTACGCCGGGGTGGTCGCGGTCCCGCTGATCGTGGGCAGCGCGATGAAGCTCTCGTTCTCCGACCTGTCGTACCTGTTGGCCGCGACGCTGCTGATCTCCGGTCTCGCGACGCTGTTGCAGACCCTGGGGGTGCGCTGGATCGGGGCGAAACTGCCGATCGTTCAGGGCACCTCGTTCGCGGCAGTGGGTTCCATGCTGGCCATCGGCGCCGCGGCGGGCGGCGGGACCGCGGGCCTCCGGGCCATCTTCGGTGCCATCGTGATCGCCGGCGCGCTCGGATTCGCGCTCAGTGGCGTGTTCAGCAGATTGCTGCGATTCTTCCCGCCCGTCGTCACCGGATCGGTGATCACCGTCATCGGCATCTCGCTGCTCCCGGTGGCGATGAAATGGGCGGCCGGCGGGGTCGGCACCCCGGACTACGGGTCGCTGTCCAACATCGGGCTCGCCACCATCACTCTCGGCATCATCTTGCTCATCTACCGGTTCCTGCCCGGGTTCTTCTCCCGGATAGCGATCCTGGTCGGCCTGCTGGCCGGCGGGGTGGTCGCAGCGATCTTCGGCAAGGTCGACTTCTCGCCGGTGTCGGAGGCGCAGGGCTTCGCGATCTCCGCCCCGGTCCACTTCGGCGCACCGACCTTCGAGGCGGCCGCCATCGTGTCCATGATCATCGTGATGCTGGTGATCATGACCGAAACCACCGCGGATCTGCTGGCGATCGGCGTCGTGGTGGGCCGCCCGGCGGACCGGAAGACGGTCGCTAACGGGCTGCGCGCCGACACGCTGTCGACCGCGGTCTCCGGCGGTCTGCTCAACGGTTTCCCCGTGAGCGCCTTCGCGCAGAACGTCGGGCTGGTCGCGCTGACCGGTATCAAGAGCCGGTTCGTGGTCGCGGTCAGCGGCGGGATCCTCTTGGTGCTGGGGCTTTTCCCCAAGGTCGGGGCCATCATCGCGGCGCTGCCGTTGCCGGTGTTGGGCGGTGCCGGACTGGCGTTGTTCGGCACGGTGGCCGCGAGCGGTATCCGCAGCCTGTCCGCCGTGCACTACGAGGGCAACCAGAACCTGGTCATTGTGGCGCTGTCGATCAGCATGGGCATCATTCCGATCGCCGTCCCGGATTTCTACGACGAATTCCCCAGCTGGTTCCAGACCATCTTCGATTCCGGCATCAGCGCGGCCGCGGTCACCGCCGTGCTGTTGAACATCCTGTTCAACGTCGTCGGACGAAAGGACAGCGCCGCAACGATTTTCGCCGCAGGCCCCGCCCCCGGCGTCACACCGGAATATCAGCCCGGTCGGCATGCCCCGCACGGCCCTGAAACGCACGGCCGGGAAACGCACGGCCCAGAAACGCACGGCCCAGAAACGCACGGCCCGGAAAAGCACAGCCCGGCCCCTGACGAGCACTGATCGCACCATTGCGCGGGCGCGTCTCCCCGCCGAACGGAACCGGTTGCCATGGAACAGGTGTGCCCGGCGAACCCCGAATCCACCGGCTAGTCGTTGACGCAGTGATCGAGACGAGGAGAAGCAATGCCATCGACCAGTGCTGGCTACGCGGCGACGGCGCGGACGCAGTGCCCCACGTCGACCGATGCCACCAGCCAATTGACCGCGGTGGTGACCCGCGCCGGTCCGTGCCGGGCGAGCTCGCACAGCGTCCCGCTGACCACCATCCGCGACCAGTCCATTCCCGCCGAACCCCAGGAGCTGGAACTGAGCGTCATCGCGCTGGCGGACGGTGAATCCACAGTGGCGGTGGTGCTCCGCAGGGAGGTCCTGGGCGCCGCCGACCTTGTCGACATCTCCGAGCGTGGCGGGTTGGCGCGCCTACCGTTCTCAACCGGCGGCCGTCGACGGGTGAGCCCCGGCCGCGTGGCCCACTCGGCCGCGTGGCCTACTTGTCCGCGTGGCCTACTTGTCCGCGTGGCCTACTGGTCCGTGTGGCCTACTTGTCGGGGCGGGCCGCTTTCCTGGCGCGCATCCGCTCGCGCTGCTCGACGAACCGGCTGGCCTGCGCGTCCAACCCGACGAGGAAGTCCGAGAGTTCCTCGCGAGCCTTCTCGCCCTCGGGCCCGAAGTCATCGCGGTCGAAGATCTTCCAGTACTTCAGCACCGGTTGGATGACGGCGTCGTGGTGCAGCCGCAGGTCGTAGATGCCGGCCTTTGCGATGGTGACCGAGTTGCGCTGGAAGTCGGTCATGCCCGCGCCCGGCATGGTGAAGCCGACGACCTCGTCGCGGATCGCGGACATCGTCGCGTCCGGGGCCCGGTCGAGCGCCGCGGACACCAGATTCCGGTAGAAGATCATGTGCAGGTTCTCGTCCTGTGCGATCCGCCCCAGGAGTTGCTCGGCAACCGGGCACCCGGTGGCCGCGCCGGTGTTCCGGTGCGAAACACGGGTGGCCAGTTCCTGGAACGAGACGTAGGCGACCGCCTGCAGTGCGGTCTTCTCTCCGGAGTCGTAGCCCGCCGTCATGTGCTCCATCCGCAGCGCTTCCAGCTTGACCGGGTCGACGCCGCGGGTGACCACCAGGTAGTCGCGCAGCGCGATGCCGTGCCGGCCTTCCTCGGCGGTCCACCGGCCGACCCACTGACCCCAGGCCCCGTCCCGACTGAAGCGGGTGGCGATCTCCCGGTGGTAGGACGGCAGGTTGTCCTCGGTGAGCAGGTTGACGACCATTGCGGTCTTGGCCACCGGGTCCAGCGGCGAATCCTCCGGCACCCAGTCCTCGCCGCCCAGGAACGCGAAGTCCCGACCGCGGCTCCACGGGATGTAGTCGTGCGGCTGCCAGTCCTTGGCGATCGCCATGTGCCGGGTGAGGTTTTCCTCGACCACGCTCTCCAACTCGTGCAGCAAGCGCGTCTGCAGCCCCTCGGGGCCGGACGGGATGCGGTCTGCGGTGGCCGTCATGCCGCCTTCCCCTGCAGGACGGATACGGCCGGGCACGCGGCGCCCGCCCGGTGTCGAAGGGAAAGGGAAAGGGGCATGGAAACTCCGAACGCTGAGGGTGATCTCGCGGTTAGCGCAAGGGTAGTCGAGAACCTTGCGAGTGGCAGCACCTCAAGTATGGTGAGCCTCACGTTATTTCGGGTCAGTCTGCGCCGGCGCAGTCGGCACCGGGCGAATTGTCGCTGACAATCTCCTGCACGGTGCGCACGGCAAGCGCGACAAAGCCGGGGTTGGTCTCGCGGTAGCACGGAATGATCATCGCCGCCTGCAGCAGCGTCATACCGCGCGCCCGGTTTCCTGTGCCGTCATCGACATCCAGGGCGCCGTGGAAGCCCGATCGTCCGCGGCGATGGATGACACTCCAGGCGGCGATGACGTCTGTTGCCGGATCGCCGACGCCGACGCCACCGAAGTCGATGACGGCGCTGAGCCTGCCGCGGTCGACCAGGATGTTGGGCCTGGAGCCGGGCCGGGTCAGGGTGTGCGCCCCAACAGCCCCAAGAGCCGGTCCTGCTCGCTGGCATCGGCCGCGACCGGCACCTCGGGCCCGCACACCCCGCCCATCCGCAGATTGCCGGCCAGCTTGTTGGCATCGGCGTGGACCCGATGAACCTCGTCGGCGGGCAAGGTCTCGTCCTGACCGGTCGCCCGCGCGATGTCCCAGCCGTGCACCAGCAGGTCGAATCCCAGGAACCCGTCGACCGTCTGCTGCACGCTGGTCCGGCCGAACATGCCGTCGTACTCCGCGCCGGCCCGGGCCGGATCGTCCAGCAGCTCCTGCATCGACTCTCGCGCCTCCAGCCAGGCGGCCCGCGGGTCGTCGTCCACTGACGTGGTCAGCGTCACCACCACGCCGCCGTACTTCGGCATGTTCACGTGACTGTCGATGACGTGCTGCAGCACCTGCCGGGCGTTCCAGTCCTCGCAGGGCGATGGGCTGTTCCAGCGGCCGTCCGGCACGGCCTCGACCCGCCGGGTGAATTCGGTGGAGAGCCTGCGGTAGCGATCGGAGATGTCGGTCATGGTGCCGACGGTAGTCGGGGGCGCGAGGGCGGTCTTGGACATTCACGACCGGTGGCTTCCCCGCGGTTGACATCGGACGTGCTCGCGCTACAGCACCGGGACGCGGAAACACTGAACCGGATGCGGCCCAATACGGCGAGATCCATCGCCGACGGACATGATGGTGCGATGTCGCACGGTGTCTCGTTCCCTGTCGGTCCCGGCGGAGATCGCAGCACCACCTCGACCGGACGAGGTATTGTCGCGGACGCGCTGCGCGCCGTCGACCCGGTGGGGGCGCGATCTGTCGAGCACGAGACTGCCTGGCGCACCCGCTATCTGCAACACTTCCGGCGACTTGTGGAGGTTGGGCTCGGCACACCCGAGGCGTGGGGTTCGATCGCCGCCGCCGGACTTGCGGCGGTTCACGACCGCATGGTGGTGCTTGACGACACGGACGTTGAAATCCCGGTGTCGACACTGCTGGAGGCTCCGTCCAAACGTGCCTTGACGACGGTCGAGGTGAAGGGACATGGGAGACCGGCGGAGGCACTGCTGCTTCCCTATCGGGGCCAATCCCTGGGCGGTGAGAAGCTACGGGAACAGCTCCTCGCGTGGGATCGGCTCGGCGTGCTCGAGCCATCGGCGGTGGATGCGGTCATGGACGTCGTCGACCATCCGGAGTGGCTCCGGCTCGACGGCGACACGGTTGTCGTGCTGGGCGCCGGGGCGGAGATGGGTCCGATCGGGCCGTTGCTGCGGTGGGGTGCTCGGGTTGCCGCGGTCGACCTGCCGCGGCCCGGCATTTGGGAGCGTGTGCTGCGTGGGGATCCTGCGTCGGCCGGGACGCTGCTGGTTCCCACCGACTCGTCCGGTGAGGGAGATCTGGCGACGATCGCCGGGGCCGACCTCTTGACCGAGGTACCCGAGATCGCCGACTGGCTCGCCGGTCTCGACGGCAGACTCGTCGTGGGCAACTATCTGTACGCCGACGGTGGCACTCACGTCCGGCTGTCGGCGGCGGCCGACCTGCTTGCCCAGCGGTTGTGTTCGGC
>JBBQJM010000249.1:0-6478 GCA_038325895.1 Mycobacteriales bacterium | reverse complement strand
AGCGTGCGTCCGGTCAGCTCGGGGTGCGCATGGGTCTGCCGGAAGAATCCCGGACGCACCCGCGACCCCAACACGGCCGCACCCGTGTGCGGAACGGCGGGGACCTCGTCGTCGGAGACCGGCTGGTGTTCCACATCGGGGTCGGACCCGCCGCGGGCCAGCAGCCGCAGGAAATGCGATTTCCCCGAGCCGTTGGACCCGAGCACCGCGACCCGGTCGCCGTAGAAAACCTCGAGATCGAACGGCTGCATCAGGCCGGTCAATTCCAAAGAAGTGCACACCACCGCCCGCTTGGCCGTCCGGCCGCCGGCCAACCGCATCCGAACCTTCTGCGTCAGCGGCACCGCCTCCGGCGGCCCGGCCTCCTCGAACTTCGCCAAACGGGTCTGCGCCGCTTGATATCTCGACGCGAGGCCGTCGTTGTAGGCGGCCTTGATCTTGTACATCAGCACCAGCGCCTTGAGCTTGGCGTGCTCCTCGTCCCACCGCCGGCGCAACTCCTCGAGCCTGGAGTTCCGATCGTCACGAGCCTGGCGATAGGTCGCGAAGGACCCGCCGTGGACCCACGACACCGCCCCGGCAACCCCCGGCTCCAACGTGACGATCCGGGTGGCGGCCCTGGCCAGCAGTTCGCGATCATGGGAGATCAGCAGCACGGCCTTCGCGGTTGCCGCGAGTCGCTCCTCCAGCCATTGTTTGGCCGGCACGTCGAGGTAGTTGTCGGGTTCGTCCAGCAGCAGCACCTCGTCCGGCCCGCCGAGCAGCAGTTCCAGGACGAGCCGCTTCTGCTCCCCACCCGACAGGCTGGTCACCGCCCGGTACTTCGCGCGGTCGTAGGGCACGCCGAGCGCAGCCACCGTCGCCACGTCGAACCGCGTCTCGTGCCCGTACCCGTCGACGTCCGCCCAATCGGCCAGCGCATGCGCATACCGCAACGAGACCTGATCCGAATCGTCGGTCATCATCTCGAGCTCGGCGGCGTCCAGGGCGGCGGCCGCCGTGCGCACCGGCTCCGGGGACACCGACAGCAAAAGGTCCCGCACGGTCGAGGAATCGCGGACCGAACCGATGAACTGCGGCATCACCCCGAGCGTGCCGGATCGAACCACACCGCCGTCCTCGCAGGGGATCTCGCCCGCGACGATGCGCATGACCGTGGTCTTCCCGGTGCCGTTCGGGCCGATCAGCGCAGTGACAGACCCGGGACCCGTCCGGAACGACACCTCGGCCAGCAGGGGCCTGCCGTCGGGCAGGCTGTAGCTGACGCCGCTGGCTTCGATGTGTCCCACGCGGTCAGCCTGGGTGAGCGGACCCGCTCCGTCAATGGGTGACCGTTCGCACCCGGGCCGGCTTCGGTGAGCGTGCCGGGCAGGCGCCGGACCCGCCGCCGGTCAGCCGCCAGTTCACCCGAACGTACGTGTCGCGCCGTTCGGCGGGGTGACCGATACCGTACGGGGCGTGACTGCCGCTTCGTCCCCGGCATGGTTCTTGTCGTGGTCATCCGATGACGGTCGCCGCCTGGAAACGGTCCGGGTGGTGATCACTGAACGAGGGCTGCGGGCGAGCGGCTACCTGATCGTCGTCGGCCGGGTAAGCCTCGGTGCGTCGTACTCCCTGCTCTGCGACTCCACCGGCCGGACCCGCCGGCTCACCCTGCGCTGCGACTCATTGACCAGCGAACGCGGCCTGTCCCTCACCCGCACACCCGGCGGACCCTGGCTCGACGGTGCGGGAAAATCGCCACCGATGCCCGACCTGGACGTGGCCTTCGACATCGACGTGAATGCCAGCGCGTTCACCAATTCACTGGCCATTCGACGACTCGGACTGCACCAACGGTACGGCGAGGAGTCGATCACGGTCGCCGAGATAGCCGTCCCCGACCTCGCCGTCGAACCCGTCCAGCACCGCTACAAGACCATCGCGGTGACGGCCGACGGCGCGCGGATCGACCATCACGGGCCCTCCGGGCACCACGAGATCACTGTCGACCGGGAGGGTTTCGTGCTCAATGTGCCGAACCTCTCCTATCGCCTACGCTGACAGGGTCCACGCCGGGGGCTGGGTTCGCCCCGCAGACCCGGCCGAGCGGCCGGTGTGAAGGGGATGACCATGGTCGATTTCGACGAACTGAAGAACAAGGCACAGGAACTCGCGGCGCAGCACTCGGACACCATCAAGCAAGGCATCACCAAGGCCGGCGATTTCGTCGGCGAGAAGGTCGGTCACGACAAGGTCGACCCCGTCGAGGACAAGCTGCACGGCCTGGTCGACAAGGTTGCCGGTCGCGAGGACCCTCCTGCCCCGCAGCCCCCACCGACCCAGTCGGCGTGACGCGGCGGGCCTGAGGCCCGCCCGTTTCGATTCCTGAACAACCGTTGCCCACAGCCCGGCCGCCGGGTATGTCCGGCCGCCGGTCGGCCCGGTCGGGCGGTGGCGCCGCGGAATCTCCCGGATCGAGAGATCGTTCGTCTGAAATAACACATATCCGTGTTATCTCCATCAAGTCTGCTATTGTCGGAGAGTGCCGTACGACGCGCATCTGACCTTCGCCGACCATGTCGGACGGTTCTATGCGCGCCAGTACGCGTTCCCGCCGATGGCGGGGCGCCTGCTGGGGTACCTGTTCGTCTGCGATCCCCCGCAGCAGACGATCGACGAGCTCGGTGAGGCCTTGCTGGCCAGCCGCAGCGCCATCACCGGCGCGGTGAAGCTGCTCGAGGGCTACCGGATCGTGCGGCGAACCAGGGTCGCCGGCGAGCGGATGGACCGGGTGAGCCTGGATCCGGCGAGCCAGCAGCCGCAGAACTTCGATTCGGCCATCCACACCGAGCATGCGGCGCTGTTCCGGGAGGGGCTGGCGTTGCTGGCCGATGCTCCGCCGGATCGTCGGGCCCCGCTGGAGGAAATGGTCGCGCTGGCTGAGTTCCTCAGCGAGCGGCTGCCCGCACTGCAGAAGGAATGGCTCTCGCATCGCGATCAGCTTCGCGCCACGGGAACACTCCCCCATCCAGCCGATCCCCGGACCAACGCACAGCAGTTGCCGGGGCGCGCCACACACCGACCACCATCGAAAGGCCTTGCACCATGACTGATCCCGATCTGGCCGCACTGCGGGCGCGGGCCGACAGCGGCAGCGCGGCGGCGGCAGACGAATTGATCGAGCTCGCCACCGAGCGCGGCGACATCGACGAGCTGCGCCGCCTTTCCGACCGCGGCAACGGCACGGCGACCGATCAGCTGATCGAGCTCGCCGGCGAACGGGGCGACGCAGCCGAGCTCCGGCGACTCGCTGACCGAGGGAGTTCTGACGCTGCCGACCAATTGATCGAACTCGCCACCGAGCGCGGCGACATCGAGGAGCTGCGCCGCCTTTCCGACCGTGGCAACCGCACGGCGACCGACCAGTTGATCGAGTTGGCCACCGAGCTTGACGACCTGGACGAGTTGCGCCGACTCGCCGGCGAGGGCAACACCACGGCAGCCGAGGTGCTCTCCGAGCTCATCGACGAGTAGACGACAAGTAGACGACAAGTAGACGACAAGTAGACGACGACCGAGCGATCCTCCGGTTCGGCCGGGACCGCAGTTCGGCGCGGGCGCGAGAGATGGCCCCTCGGCAGGTTTCTGCCAAGGGGCCACCTCTTCATGCGGTTGTCGCTGCCCGTCGCGTGGGTGCGAGCAGCTGGACCTCAGCTCACGGCTCCACGCACCGTGGGTTGTTCCGGCACAGCGGTGGGGTCACCGGCGGACGCGGTGGTGACGGCGCCGGCGTGCTCGTCGGCGGCGGCGGATCGTTGCTGACACAGGAGAGTTCCCAGTAGCGCGATCCGTCCGACTGCCCGCCGGCGAACTGGTAGTCGCGATAGCTCGTCACCGAGAATCCCGGATTCCCGGTCGGGGACGTGCATCCGCCCCACCCGGGAACGATCTGCGGCACCTCACTGGCGACCCAGGCCAGCTGCGGGCCCCGCAGTTCGGCGAACCCGCCCGCCTCGCTGCAGCTGCTCAAGAATGACCACGCCATGCTGGTCACCCCGACCAGCACCGGTGTCGCGCCTGGCTGGACCACCAACGGACCGCCGCTGTCGCCGTTGCAGACCGTGTGGTCGGAATTGCCGAAACCGATCATCAAGGCAGAGGTCCACCAGTCCGGTGTCCACCAGCGATTGAAGACATCGTCCATGTCGGAGTCACTGCGAATCGAGGCGTGCAGGACGTTCAGGTCGTTGGTGACGACCCCGTCGGGTGTCGTCCGACCGTGTCCCACCGTCGTCGCCTGCGTGCCGGCCCCATACAGGCTCAGGTCCCAGGGCGAGCCCACCTGAACGGGAACGACACCGGAGGTCGCGTAGGGCGCAAGCCGGACGATGGCCAGGTCGTGCCCGTGCCTGGGATTGCCGTCCCAGAGCGGATGCACCGAAATCGCCGCCGATGTCTCGGGTTGCACGTCCCAGATGTAGACCGTGGCTCCGGTGGGCGGCGTGCCGCCGTCCACGCAGTGCGCGGCGGTCAGCACGACCGAATCGGCGATCACCGTTCCGCCGCATTGCACCTGGGAACCGTCCGGGTGCGTCGAGATGATCTTGACGAAGTAGGGGTACTCCGATGGATACGCCACCTGGCCACCGATCACGGCCCCCGCGACACCGGCGTTCGCGGCCAGTAGGCCCGCCGAGAACGCGATGATCATCAACAGACTTGCCCACCGTGAGTGGGGCTTTCGCCCGCCGGGAGAGTCCCGCCGGCCTGCCACCAACGTGGTCGCCGTCATTGTCGCCACCACTGCGCGGTGGCCGGAGGCGCCGACATCGCCAACTCCGAGACCGCAATCAGCCCCGCCAGTGTCGCCGCGGCAAACCCCCTGCCGCCGAATCTTCCGGCCGCCGGCCGGTGTCTAGGTGGGATCTTGTCCATGTCCTGCCTTTCCGAGATGAGGATCATGAACTGGAGTACGCAGAGATCTCCCATCCGGTTCGGGCCGTTGGTGTCCAACCACTTTCCCCACCATTCGGCCCAGCCGATTCACTCGGCCGTGTGCCGCTGTGCCTCCGGGTCAGCTTCGTGACGAAGCTGTCGACTCCGCTGACGCACGCCCAACCGACGCCGCCGGCCGAGTCGTCGGTGGCGCCACCGGGAGCGCTGGAAACACAGCCGGCAACTCAGTCACAGCGGCCTGGATCCGCTTGACCGACACCGGTACGGCGGTGCGAATCGGCTGGGCAAACAAGGCGATCCGGTATTCCTGCAGCATCCTGCGGACCGCCTGCACGTCCGGATCAGCACCGCGCTCGGGCGGCAGCGCGCCGATCTTCTCGTCGACAAAACTGGTGAGCGAATGGATCTCGGCCAGTCGCTGGCGGTCTCGGGCGGGGTTGTCACGGACCCGGCCGGCCCGGACGCCCAGGGCCTGCAGATACCGGGTGAGGTCCGGTAGGTGCGCCGCGCCGGTGCGGGTGATGAACCCGGGAGCGGTGGCCGCGGCGAGCTGGGCGCGCATATCGGCCAGCAGGTCGGGCACCGCCGCACCGACCGGACCGTCGGCGAGGGCATCTATCGCGCGGGCCGCCTCGCGCGCCGCGCGCAGGGCCTGTTCGGCGGCGACCACGACGTCGCGCACCGAACGGTGCAGGTGCGCAATGATCTTGGAGTTCAGCGCGGTGAACGCCGCCGGGGTCCAGACCGGGCCGCCCGCCCAGTCGAGCAGCGCGTCGATGGCGGCCTCCGTCGCGTCGGCCACCAGTGAGCCCACCGACCCGTACGGGGTCGCGGCCAACGTCAACAGCTGCTCGCGGGACAACGAGTTGCGCAGGTGGGCCAGCGGCGACGGCGCGCTCGATATCAGCAGCCTGCGCGTCCCGCCACGCATCGCCCTGGCCTGATCGGCGGCCGAGGCGAACACCGTGACGCCGACCGTCTTCCCCTCATCGACCAGCGCCGGGTAACCCTCCACCCGGTGGGCGTCGACGGAACTGCTGACGGTCCGGTCGAGACCGGCTGCGGGGAACTCAGTCAATGCTGTGAACTCGACCATTCCCGACGCGGTGGCCACCGCCTTGCGCACATCGGACTTCAGCGTGTCCTGCAGCGCGGGGAGATCCTTCCCGGAGCCGACCGGCCTGCCATCGGCGTCGACCACGCTGAAGGTCATCCGCAGGTGATCGGGAATCTTCGCCAGATCGAAATCCTGCTGCTTGACGACGATCCCGGTCATCGCGGTGAGCGTGGCCGCCAGCGCCAGTGGCAGTGACCCCGCCAGCGACGCCGCGGTCGGGATCCCGGAGGTGCCGGCCTCGATCCGGGACAGTGCCGCTGCCGCGAAGTCGGGGGCGGGAACGTAGTTGCGCCGCAACGTCTTCGGCAGCGAACGGATCAGCGCGACCGCAAAATCGCTGCGCAGGCCGGGGATCTGCCTCTCGAACGCGGCCGGGTCCACCCGGGCCAGCACCGCGAGCGGGATGGTCACCGTCACCCCGTC
>JBBQJM010000248.1:0-6483 GCA_038325895.1 Mycobacteriales bacterium | reverse complement strand
TGCCGTTGTCCTCGTGGTCGAGGATGTGGCAGTGGTAGACGGAGCGGCCGGGGTTGGTCGCGAACGGGATCCGGACGACAGTGCTCCCGCGGGCGGGGACGTTGACGACGTTCTGCCAGGTCGGCGCAACCGTCGTGACGCCAGCGATGGACAGGACTTGCATGGGCCAGACATGCAGGTGGAAGGGGTGGTCCATCGGGCTGGTATTGGTGATCGTCCATTCCTCGATGGCGCCGGCCCGAGCGGTTTGGTCGACGCGGTGGGGGTCAAACGATCGCCCGTCGATAGTGAACGACATGCCGCCGGAGCCCGTCATGCCCATTCCCATTCCCATCCCCATGGCGAGGGTGAGCGTGCGGCGATCGGTGACCCCGGTGGTGCCACGAAGATCCCGGGCAGCGGGCAATGCGGCCACCGCGGCGACGGGCGCGGCCGGGGTTCCGGCGACGGTCAGGGTGGCCAGGTCGATCGCTGATCCACCGCTGGTGGTACCCGAGCCTTGCGATCCCATTCCCATTCCCATTCCCATGTCCACGGTGCCGCGGTTGTAGGGAAGTGTTTGCAGGGTGCTGATTCCGGCGCGGGTGGTGACGAGGAGGTCAGCGCGGTTCCCGGGGGCGAGCAGCACCTCTTCGACCTGTCCGGCCTCCCCACCGAGGGGGAGGTCGACCCCGAGCAGCCGCAAATCCTGGCCGTCCAGGCGCAGCCGCAGGTACCTGGCGACGCAGGCGTTCACGATCCGCCACCGCTCCCTGGCCCCGGGCTGGGCGGTCAGCTGCGGCCGTGATTGCCCGTTGACCAGGACCAGTTCGCCCTCCCGGCCGGTCATCCGCTGCATCGCCGTGACCGGTGGCACGGCGCCGGCGCCGTCCAGGGTGATGTCGGAGATGACCAGCACCCGGTCCGCGCTGACCTGGGGCGGGTCCGGCTCGCCGATGACGATGGCCCCGTACAGGCCGCCGTAGACCTGGTCGGCGGCCAGACCGTGGTGGTGCGGGTGGTACCAGAACGTGCCGGTCGGGTGATCCTCCGGGATCGGGTAGTCGTAGTGGAACGTCTGGCCGGGGTTGACCATGACGAACGGGTTGTCACTGTTGCCCTGCGGGGAGACCTGCAGCCCGCGGGTGTGCAGGTTGGTCGGCTGATCCAGGTGGTTGACCAGGTCGATCCCGAGGTGGTCCCCGGGCCGTAGGTGCAGCGTGGGTCCGGGGACGCCGCCGTTGTACCGCAACGTGGTGGCGTCCCGCCCGGCCAGTGTGCCGCGGCCCGCCGCGGCCTCCAGGGTGACGGTCAGGTTGCCGGCGGTGCTGGTGAGAACCGCTGGCGCGGTGAGGCTTTCGCCGACGACTGGGTCGTACCGGGTGGTGCCCGCCCAGGCCAGGCCCGCGCTGCCGACAACGATGCCGGCGACCCCGAGGCCACCGAGTTGCAGCGCCCGGCGCCGGCTCAGTGGCCGCACGTCACAGCCCCAGCGTGTGCAGACGCTCGGTGTACTCCTCGGAGTCGATCTCACCGCGGGCATACCGCTCGTCCAACACCTGCCGAGTCCTGGCGCGTCCGCCCACGTCCGCCGGCGAAGTGGCCGCGGCGGCAGCGCCGCGGTTGGTCGCGGCGGTGACGGCCCACACCACCAGACCGATAAGGACGAGAACACCGACCATCATCAGGCCGCCGAAAACCCACATCCACCCGCCGCCGCCGTCATATCCGTAACCCATCATCACAGCGTCAACTCCTTTCCTGCCCCGGCACCGCACGGTGCCTATCCCTCAGCATGCGGACGGCGTATGAAGCGGTGGCCACTGCCGGTATGAAGATCCGATGAAGGCCCGCCGCGGCCAGGTGTGAGCCCCGAGGCCGGCGTCCGGGGACGTATCGGACGGCTGGCCGCGCCGACGCAGGCCGTGTCATCACCGACTGTCAGCTCGTCACGCGCGTGCTGGGGCAGGCCGGTCGGCGCGCGGCGGCGACCTGGCCCGCAGACACCCGCCCGGCTGGCCGGCGTCGCGACGCCGGGAAGCGGTCGACCGCACCACCCCGCGGCCAACGTCCGCATGCCTCGGATCCAGCACGACCTCGTCATCGACCGTACGTACCGCGATTCCGCGGTCGTTGGTCCTGCGTCAACGAGCCGTGCCGGTCCGGGTCGGCGTGAGATCACTCTCCCCGTCCCGTCGAGGCGAGGATGGTCGTAGTGGCTGTTGACCTGGGGTCAGCCGGCGACGATGGCCTGAAGGTTCAGCACGATCACGCCGTTGTGGACCGACACGATCGAGCAGCACCGCCGCGCGGTGCGCGACGCGACCATCGACGCCACCGCCGCGCCGGTCGCCGAGCACGGCCTCAACGCGGTCACCATGTCCGGCATCGCCGAGAAGACCGGCATCGGCCGGGCGACGCTGTACAAGTACTTCCCGACGTCGAGGCGATCCTGCTCGCCTGGCACGAACGGCAGATCACCTCCCATCTCGCTCACCTCGTCGAGGCCCGCGACCACGCCCGCACCCCTGGTGAGCGGTTGCCGGCCGTGCTGCGGGCCTACGCAGTGCTCGCTCATCAACGGCACGACCCGGACCTGACCGCCCTGCTGCACGCGACGAGCACGCGTCGCGGGCGCGGCGGCACCTGCTTGGCCTGCTGTGCGACCTGCTGACCGACGGTGTTCATGCGGGGCGTATCCGAAGTGACGTCCCGGTCGAGGAATTGGCCGGCTACTGCGTGCACGCCCTCGCGGCAGCCGATGAGCTGCGCTCCGCGGCGGCCGTGCGGCGGCTCGTCAACCTCACCCTCGCCGGCCTGCGACCGTGACCCGCGGCGGGATCACCCACGGCTCAGCCTCGATCCCGATAGCAGGTGGCGTTCTGATCGGAGGGACCGGGCGAGGTATCACCCGCGTAGCGTTCGGCGAGGAGTTCCTTTGTGCAACCTGTCGCCATGGTTGGCCCGAGGCCCATTCAGCGCGCTCTTGTGATGCACCTCAACTCAGCCGAATCCCGCGCCAAGCGTCGACCATCCCTCTGAGCACGGGTGGCAACACAATGACCGTTTCCCGGTGACTGCGCCGACCTGGGAACCGCCGGCCGTCAGGTCAGGGCGCTTCCTTCGAGCCATTGGTCCCAGGGGATGTTCCAGTCGCCGTAGCCGTCGTCGGGGGCGAGTTGGGTGCTGGTGCCGGTGACGGTGACGATGTCGCCGTAACTGAAGGTGTCGTAGAACCATTGCGCGGCGTCCGGTGGCATGTTGATGCACCCGTGGGACACGTTGCGCACCCCTTGGTCGGCCACCGACCACGGCGCCGAGTGCGCGAAGATCCCCGAGTTCGACAGCCGCACCGCCAGCGGGATCGCCGAGTCGTAGCCCAGGTCGTAACTGGTGGGCAGCCCGTAGGAGGACGAGTTCATCTGTCTCACCTCGTACTTCTCCTGCGCCACGTAGATGCCGCTGGGGGTGACGACGGAGATCCCCTTCCCGTCCACGGTGGTCGATTCGTTCCGTCCCATTGACACCGGGATGGTCCGCACGACCTGCCCGTCGATGGTGACCGTCATCTGATGGGTCGCATCGTCCACGCTGGCGATCTTGGAAGGGCCGATGGTCAGGCTCAGGGTGCGGTCGGTTTCCCCGTACATGCCGCCGCCCAGGTTCACCCCGTAGACCTTGGCGTCCACGGTGATCTTCGTGCCGGCCTGCCAGTACACCTGGGGCCGGTAGTGCACGGTCCGCTCGTCGGTCCAGTACCAGCCGCCGACCTGGGCGGGCACGCTGGTGACAGTCAGCGCGCGTTCGGCGGCGGCCTTGTCCGGCGGGGCCTTGTCGAAGATCACCGACAGGGGTTGGCCGACACCGACCTGCCCCCGGTCCGGGGGCGGCTCGAACGACGGGAAGATCGTCGCGGCCGGGGCCACCGTGGTGAACGACGACGAGGACGAGGTGGCGAGGCCGTCGGTGTCCCGGGCCGCTGCCTCGATGCGGTAGCTGCGGCCGTAGCCAAGCGGCTCCCCCGATGTCCAGGTGGTCCGGTCCGCCGACAGCGCACCGGTGACGTCCTTGCCGTCGGGGTTGGTCACCGTCACCGCATCCAGGGTTCCGTTCGCGGCTCGCACGACGGCCGGGTCGATCACCGAGGCCCCGGTCGCCGCGTCTGGCGGGGTGGTGGTGATCACGGCTCGGCTGACCGGCGCCGCGCTGGAGGCCGGCGCGACCGGTGACGCGGGGTTGGCGGTCTGCGACACGGTGGTCACCTGCGCAGCTGTGCCGCTGGTGCAGGCGGCGGCCGTGAGGGTTGCCGTGAGCACGGCCGTGATAAGGATGGTGGACCTTCGAAGAGCAGGCATCGGGACGGACCCTCCGGTCGTTCAAGTCGGGTGTCGCATTGGGGTTGCGCCGGTGAGGCGGATCCACGGCCGGCGACCAGGCTGCCGGTGGGGAAGCAGCAGGCTGGACTGGCGACGGGGCCGGCGCGGTTGAGCGATCGCCGCCGATGGGGGTGACCGGTCGGGAGAACAACCGGCCACCCCGGGGACGCCGGCTTACAGGGTTTGCAGCATTTGCTGCATCTCAGTGATCTCGGCGGTTTGGCTGGTCTTGATGGACCGGGCCAGGGCCAGCGCGGCGGCGTTGCTGCCCTGGGCGAGTTCGGTGTCGGCCATCTCCAACGCGCCCTGGTGGTGCACGATCATCTGCTGCAGGAACAACCGGTCGAACTCGGTGCCCGACGCGGCGGTCAGCTGCTGCATGTCCGCGTCGCTCATCATCCCGGGCATCGACATCGTGGTGGTGACACCACCGCTGGTCATCTGGCCTTGGCTGCCCATGCCGGACGTGCCGTGGTCCATGCCGCTGGTGTCCTCGGAGCTGGATGCGTTGGCGGAGCCGGGCATGGCCGCGGCCCAGCTGGTCAGCCAGCCCTGCATCTGCTCGATCTCGGGGCCCTGGGCGGCCTTGATCCGGACGGCGAGGTCCTTGACCTGCTGGCCGGCGGCCCGGCTCGGGGCGAGGTCGGCCATCTCGATGGCGCCCTGGTGGTGCACGATCATCTGCTGCGCGAACGCTAGGTCCGCGGCGTTGTGCTGGCCGTCGGCCGCCGACGGCGCCGCGGACATCATGGCCGATCCGCTACCCGACATCATCGCGCCGGGTGTGCTGGTCGTCGACACGGTGCCGGCGGACGGTGTCGTGGTTGCCGCGGCCGAACTGCTGTTGCTGCTGCGGGTGGTGGTGGTGGTGGTGGTGGTGGTGCCGCCGCAGGCGGCCAGGGTGAGGGTCAGGGCAGCGGCGAGCGCCGCCGCCCCCGATCGGGCAAAAATGTTCATCGGGTGCGTGCTCCTACAGCTGTAGTGAAACCGGATGGAATGAGGGCAAGCCGAACCCCCGCGGCCGTACGGGACGGCGAGGGGTGGGTTGCTCCTAGACCCGGATCACACAGAGCGCCAAACGCGGCCACGCACCCGGCGGCCCGCGCCGACGGATACCTGTCAGCGCGATGCCAGCGAGTCGGCCCAGACCGGTGGCCCACGGGGCGCCGCGGTGCCGCAGCAGGGCGAGGATCAGCGCCGCCCCACCGATGACCAGGAACAGGATGCACCCCGCCATCGCGCCGTGGTCCCCGCCGGAGCCGGGTGCGGCCGGGAGAAAGACGGCTCCGCCATCGGCGGCGGCGATCGTCGCGGGCACATCCCGGGTGGTGGCGCGGGCGGGACCGGTCATGCCGTCATGGGCTGACGTCACGATCATCGGCAGCGGGCCGTGGCCACCGCTGCCGCTGTCCTCGGCGGTGAGAACGTGCATGCCGAACAAACCGGCCAGTACCGCTACGAGGAGCACCCAGCGGGCAGCGTTCCATCGCCGCCGTGCCCGTCGATCGGTCCGCCCCACCCGATCAGTGTCCCATCTCCTTGGCGGCGTATCCCGCACGCGGGCGGGATACGACTGCCGGAAAGCACCCGAACCCCCGCGGGTTTGCCTGTCGGCGCGGCGGCCACTGCGGTGAGCGGGTCGCCGGAGCGAGCCCGTCACATGTTCCGGGCAGGTCGCCGCCGGCGCCGCCGCGCCATCAGCCCATCGATGGCCGATCGGTCGCTCTGCTTCGACAATGGGTAAGCACCCATCTCGTGAGGGAGTCCGGCGCGGTCACCCGCGGCGGTCACCTGCAGGACCGAAAGCCCCAGGCCGGATGCAGGAGCACTTGCCGGGACCTGCGCGGGCGCACAACGGTTCACACCGGTGATGGTGCGGTTTCCCAGGCGCGGACCGGGGCCGTCCCGGCCGTCGGGGCGGCGGGCAGGGCGAGGCGTTTGAGCAGCAACGCGTTCACCGCGACGATCAGGCTGGACCCGGACATGGTCAGCGCCGCGATCTCCGGGCGCAGTACCAACCCGAACGCGGGTTCGAACACTCCGGCGGCGATGGGCAGCGCGATGGCGTTGTAACCGATCGCCCAGCCCAAGTTCTGCCGCATCTTGCGCAGAGTCCCCCGGCCGATCC
>JBBQJM010000247.1:0-6490 GCA_038325895.1 Mycobacteriales bacterium | reverse complement strand
CCTGCACCGCCTGGCCGGCGCCACCAACATCGCCAAGGCCCTACGTCATCACGCCCGGGACGCCAAGTACCCGATCACACTGCTGCTGACCAGCTGAAATGCCGGCGACACACCGCCCCGCGGACTTTGCCGACGCCCTGCGCCAGTGCTGGTGCCAGCAACATAGTCGAATTCGTCGCAGAGCCGGAAATCGTCGCCGCGGTCGCCACGCAGCTGGTCCTCGATCGCCGCGAGCACCTCGACGCTGATCAGGCCGCGGATGCCGCCGCCGTCCAACGCGAGCAGCTTACGCGGCTCGTTCCGCCGCAACCTCTTCGACCGACACAGCTATCCCTCCCTGAGAGAACCCGGTGAGCAGGATCAAGATCAAATCCTCTCGCCACTGCTTGCCTGGGGCGTATCCGGATAACCGTCAGCACGGTCGTCCGCCGGCCAATAGAGGCCTAGGTCCTGACATGTTGGTGATGTGCGTCGGCCGGTTCAGTCGGGGTTGAGACTCGACGGTGAGTGTCAGGGTGAGTCGTTTGCGAGGAGTGTCCTGCGTCGTCGGAACACCAATTTCGAGTCGCCGCGGTCATTGCGTGGGAAATAGCAGAGAGCGCTCCAGCCGTCCGGACTCGTGATGGGATAAATCACCACAGGAATGGATGGGCAGGGCATCGCTCACCGAGATTGACCCGACTTTCTGCCAGGCGTCCGACTCGGTGCCGCGAGGCCCGAATCGACTGTCCGTTACGGGACTTTCGGCTCTATACGACGACACGTGCACGGCGGTGTGGTTTATCCGACGGCTCTGTTCGCGGCCGAACCAGGGGGGCTCACTGCCACATCTGGTAGATAGGCATGCCCTGTTGACCGCGCTGGGTGACTGGGAGGTTTCGCCGTGACAATCAGGAATGACAAGGTGTACACCGCGATCGTGCTGCAAGGCGGGGGCGCGTTGGGGGCCTACGAATACGGGGTGCTGAAGGCGCTGTATGAGAGGCGACCGGGGTTCACCCCCGTCGCGGTCACCGGTATCTCGATCGGTGCGGTCACGGCGGCCGTGCTCGGCGGCGCCAAGGGCGACCCGATGAAGGCCCTTGACACCATGTGGCGGGAGAAGTTCACCGTGTCGGCGGGTGTCCCGCTGCCCCCGGTGCTGGACCGCTCGCTGGCCGCGCTGGGCGATTCCGGCATGTACCGCTTCGACACCAGCCATTTGATGCAGCTGGTACTGGCCCCGTGGACATTGACCAACATCTACGACACCGCGCCGTTGCGAACGACGCTGACCGAGCTGGTCGACCTGAAGAAGCTCAACGGCGAACACCCCCGGGTCGTCGTTGGGGCCACCAACATCGCCACCGCCGAGATCGAATTCTTCGACAACCGCAGCCCAGGTGGTCTCACCTTCGAACACGTCGCCGCCAGCGGCAGCCTACCCCCCGGCTTCCCGATGACCACCATCGACGGTGAGATGTACTGGGACGGCGGGCTGTTCTCCAACACCCCACTCAGCCCGGCCATCCACGCCCTGGAAGAAGCCGCAGGCGGGGACCCCGACGCGGTCCGGGAATTGATCGTCATCGAACTGTTCCCGATGCACGCCCCCATCCCCACCGGCATGTTCGACGTGCTCAACCGCATGATCCAACTCCAATACACCAGTCGCCTCAAGCTGGACAAACACTTCTTCGACAAGATCGACGGAGTGGTCGATCTGATCGGCCAGATCGACGCTGACCTGCCGAAAACCAGCAAGGCCCGCAACAACCCGACATACAAGGACATGCTCGGTTACCGGAAGATCAACCACTTCAACGTGGTGACCTCCACCATCCCAGCCAACCTCACCTCCGCCGCGGACTTCTCCCGGTTCTCCATCGACGAACGCATCGAAACCGGCTACCACGACGCCATCGCCCAAGGCATCGGCCGCATCGACGCACCGCTACTCCGATTCGGCCTCACCGAACCCTGAACCCACAGTCCCACCACCACCACCAGCAGCAGACGGCGGGAATACCGGAAGCGCCACAGTCACTGAAAGGAGTCGTTGTCAGGGCCCGATCGTTGCTCTGCTCAGCCCCAATCCCGCGACTCGGGATTCATCAGCCAAGGGAGGTCGGGGTCCGGTCAGCCGTCAGCGACGATCCACCAACTGCTGTTTCGATTTCCCATCAAGAAAGAGGATAAGTTGCCATGAGCACAAAGGTGCTAACAGGCCGCGAGGTCGGCGCCGAGAAGCCCACGAGCGCCGACGGGCCCGAGAAGAAGAAGTTCGGTCTCGTGCTGCAGGGCGGCGGCGCGTTGGGCGCCTACGAGGTCGGCGCCATCAAGTATCTGTACGAGCAGGGCATGGAGTGCGCGATCGTGTCCGGGGCGTCGTCGGGGGCGATGAACGCGGCGACCCTGGCAGGGGCGAAGGGCTACCCACCGGCCGTGCTCGAAAAGCTCTGGGGGGAGCTCATGGTCGATCCGCCGATCCCGTTTCTGCCGCGGCTGATCAAGCGGTCCTGGTCGATGTTCGGGGTCCCGCACATGTACACCCCGCGAATGGACTACTGGAAGATCCTGAATTGGACGTACGTCGCCAAGACCACACCGCTGGCGAAGACACTCGAAGAACTCCTGGACTGGAAACAGCTCCGCGACCCCGAACACATGCGGGTGATCGTGTCCGCCAGCGGCGTGGAAAACGGTGAAACCAAGTACTTCAGCAACAGTGACCCCGCGCCGTTCGATGTGCAGCACGTGTTGGCCAGCGGGAGCTTCCCGGGAGGATTCCCGTGGACGATGATCAACGACCGCGCCTTCTGGGACGGCGGCCTGACCGACAACACCCCCCTGAAACCGGTCATCAAAGGCCTGCGGGGAGACGAAGCCGCAACGATGCCGATCTTCATGATCGATGTCTTCTCCAGCACCGCGCCCCGGCCCACCAACATCCAGGAAGTGATGCTCCGGATGTTCGAGATGTTCCTGCAGAACAAGTTGAAGGCAGACAACGACACCGCCAAGAGCTACACCCGCTTCATCAACATCCTGAAGCAGGTGGATCAGCAGCTACCCGCGGACGCCAAGGTCCGGACGGACAAGGACTGGGCCGAGGTCATGAACTACGCCCTGGTCAGTGACATCCGCATGATCGACATCAAGAAACCCGCCGAAGAAAGCGCCTCCGATTTCTCCCGCGAAACGATCCTGCGGCGGATCAAAGCTGGCTACGACCAGACCAAAGCCGCCCTGGAGGCGATGCCCCTCACCGTGTCACACGACTGACAGACGTATCCAGAAACTGAGGCGGACCGGACCTGGAACGACGGGCCGTGCCTGTTTCGGCTGGGATGTGGAACGGCAATGATCATGCGGCACTTCGCTTACCGCCCAGCACAATCCGCAGCACTATTGCGCAGGCCTTAAAGGGGAGTTCGCGGCCGTTACCCGGTAGACGGACCCAGAATCCACCAAGGGGTGCGGGCCAAAAGTCCACCGTCGGTGGGTATTAACCCGGTGGTGCTGGCGATGCGGGCGTGTGTCGACGCGGGTGCGCACGACCGTTTGCTGGTGGCGGAGTCGACGCGCGGCAGTCCAGTCGGCGTCGGCCGCGCCGGTCAAGCATGGCAGTTCGGTCCAGAAACGGTTCGTGGGTCCTGGACGCTGTCCGGCGAGGGCTAACCCGGGGCTGGTGATTCGGTCACACTGTTGCGATGACCGCGGGCTATTCGGGCACACCGCTGCCGCGCAAGCTGGGGGTGAACCAGGACTCGCGCCTGCTCGTGATCAATGCGCCGGACGGATTCGACCCGGGCGCATCGTTTCACCGCCGCGCCGGCCGCGAGCCCTACGACGTGGTGCTGCTCTTCTGCCTGGACACCGCCACCCTGCACCGGCAGTTCGAGGCAGCCGCAGCGCGACACATCCCCGCCGGGATGATCTGGGTCTGCTGGCCCAAGCGGGCATCCGGGCTGCAGACGGACCTGAACGAGAACGTCGTGCGCGACTACGGTTTGGCCCACGGCCAGGTCGACGTGAAGGTCGCCGCGATCGACGCCACCTGGTCGGGACTGAAGTTCGTCACCCGGCTGCGAGACCGCTGAGCAGGCCGCCGACAGTCCCGACGCCCGGCCTCTTCAGCGCGGATCATCTAGCAACGCGCGGATGATCGTCGGGGTTATGGGACTGGTGGGGCTCAAGTCGCCTACTTCGGCCGCGCCGTCGATGTTGATCCGCGCCACTGGCCAGGCTCGGCGTGCCGACCACCCTGCGGACGGTGTTGGGGTCCGATCCGGACGCGGCCGGCATCGGTGCGGCGTTGGCGCACCCTCTCCTTGAGATCATCCCGGACGTGGTCGACGGACCCTCCGAGCACCACCTGAACCTGATGTCGGCGGCCGGCGAACGGGTGTCGATCTACCTCGACCTCACCGGACCCCCGCCCGACCTCCCTGTCGCTTTGTTGGACGCCCTCGACCGGGCCGACATCGCGGTCGTCGACCTGGCGGCCTGGTCCCTCCCCGTGCTGAGCGCAGCATCGGCCGCGGGATGTCAGATCTGTTGCGACATCAACGATTACGACGGAGAGGCCGACTTCCATCGGCCGTTCATCGCCGCGGCCGACGTGCTGGTGGTCAGTGCCGACCGGCTCACCGACCCGGACGCGTTCCTTGCCGCATGCGTCAACAACGGAGTGGACCTCGCGGTGTGCACCCGCGGAAGCCAGGGCGCCCCGGGCGTACTCCAGGACGGAAGGCCGGTGGGAGGTCGGCGCGTTCACCGTCGATCACGTGGTCGACACCAACGGTGCCGGGGACGCCTACGTCGCCGGCCTGCTGGCGGCCACGTTCGGCGGCGGGCCGCTGGAGGAGTCGCTGCGGTGGGCTGCGGCCAACGGCGCACTGTGCGTGCAGTCCATCGAATTGGTGTCACCGGCCGTCAGCCGGGAGTCGGTCGGCACCCTGGCGAAACAGGCCATCACCACCCGGTGGCGACGACGAGCAAGAGCGTGATGCGACAAACGGCCTCGTACGCTGGGAACAGCGGCGCCGCAGCCAGGCGCCCGAGTCCGCCCGCACCAGTCGGGTTCCCGTCCTAGGAGGCACCACCATGCGTGACGCGGTCATCGTCGAGGCCGTTCGAACCCCGGTCGGCAAGCGGAACGGTTCGCTGTCCGGCGTCCACCCAATCGACCTGTCGGCGCACGTGCTGCGGGCGCTGACGGACCGCACCGGCCTGGATCCGGCCCTGGTCGACGACGTGATCTGGGGGTGTGTGTCGCAAATCGGCGAGCAGACCATGGACATCGCCCGCAGCGCCGTGCTGGCCGCGGGATGGCCGACCTCCGTGCCCGGCGTCACCATCGACCGGCAGTGTGGTTCGTCCCAGCAGGCCGTGCATTTCGCCGCCGCGGGATTGATCGCCGGGCAGTACGACGTGGTGGTCGCCGGCGGCGTCGAGTCCATGTCGCGCATTCCGATGGGCAGCACCTTGTCCTCCGGCGGTAGTCCGTTCACCGCCGTTGGCTGGAGGGCGCGGTACGGCGACGTCATTCCGCACCAGGGCGTCGGTGCGGAAATGGTCGCCCAGCGATGGAACCTGACCCGCAGGCAGCTGGACGAGTACAGCCTCGCCTCCCACGAGAAGGCCGCCGCCGCACAGGATGCGGGCTTGATGGCAGCTCAGATCGCCCCCGTGCCGAGTTCGTTGGCCGGCGGCGCCGAGGTATCGGTGGACGAGGGCATACGGCGCGGCGGTACCCTCGAAGCGCTCGGCGCGCTGCGCCCGGCATTCGCCGAGGACGGCCTCGTCACCGCCGGCAACTCGAGCCAGATCTCCGACGGCTCAGCGGCTTTGCTGATGACGACCTCGGAACGCGCTGCGCAGCTGGGGCTTCGGCCGCTGGCCCGCATCCACACCGCGGTGCTGGCCGCCGACGATCCGGTGATCATGCTGACGGCCCCGCTGCCCGCCACCCGAAAGGTTCTGGCGCGCAGTGGATTACGGCTCGACGAGATCGGCATCTTCGAGGTGAACGAGGCGTTCGCTTCGGTCCCGCTCGCCTGGCTCGCCGACATCGCGGGTGGTGACGCCGGCGTGGAGAAGGCCCTGAATCCGAACGGGGGCGCCATCGCGCTGGGCCATCCGCTGGGGGCCTCGGGCGCGCGGGCGATGACGGCCGTCGTCCACTATCTGCGCGCCAGCGGCATCAGGTACGGGTTGCAGGCGATGTGCGAGGGCGGCGGCCAGGCCAATGCCGTCATCGTGGAACGGCTCTGACCCCTGCACATCAGACGACGCTCAGCGATGACCCCAGGCCGGCGCGCCGTCGGCGACGCCGGGTGCGCCGACCCCGAGCTCCCTGGGCGGCGCCGAGCCGTCCACCGGCACCACCCAGATCTGATTGTCGTTGGTGCCGGCGGAGTTCTGCCGGTTGCTCTTGAACGCGATCTGGGTTCCGTCCGGCGAATAGATGGGATCCTGGTCGACGCGCTGCCGTCGGTCAGCGGGG
>JBBQJM010000246.1:0-6523 GCA_038325895.1 Mycobacteriales bacterium | reverse complement strand
CCTCAGCCGGCCAGGTCGGCGAACCGGGAATAGTGCAGCTGGTGCGCGACGGCCACGGTGGTGGTCGGCCCGTTGCGGTGCTTGGCGATGATCAGGTCGGCCTCCCCGGCCCGCGGGTCGTCGGCCTCCCAGGCGTCGGGTCGGTGCACCAGGATCACCATGTCCGCGTCCTGTTCCAGCGACACCGACTCACGCAGGTCCGAGAGCATCGGCCGCTTGTCGGTGCGCTGCTCCGGGCCACGGTTGAGCTGGGAGATCGCGATCACCGGCACCTCGAGTTCCTTGGCCAGCAGCTTCATCTGCCGGGAGAACTCGCTGACCTCCTGCTGCCGGGACTCCACCCGCTTGCCCGAGGTCATCAACTGCAGGTAATCCACCACGATCAACTTCAGGTCGTTGCGCTGCTTGAGCCGCCGCGCCTTCGCCCGGATCTCCATCATCGTCATGTTCGGCGAGTCGTCGATAAACAACGGGGCGTCGGAGATCTCCGTCATCCGCCGGACGATCTTCTGCCAGTCCTGCTCGCTCATCGACCCGGACCGCATCTGCGACAACCGGATCCCGGCCTCCGCGGACAGCAACCGCATGGTGATCTCCGTCTTGGACATCTCCAGGGAGAAGATCACCGCCGTCTTGTGGTGCTTCACCGCGGCGTGCCGGGCGATGTCCAGCGCCAGCGTCGACTTCCCGATACCGGGCCGGGCGGCCACGATGATCATCTGCCCCGGGTGCAGCCCGTTGGTCAGGTTGTCCAGGTCGGCGAACCCGGTCGGCACCCCCGCCGCCTGCCCCCCGGCCATCGCGATCGCGTCGATCTCGTCCATCGTCGGCTGCAGCAGCTCCTCCAGGATGACGTAGTCCACGCTGGACCTGCGTTCGGTGACCTCGTAGATCTCGGCCTGCGCCCGGTCCACGATCTCGTCGACCTCACCGCCGCCGACGTCGCCCTCGTTGCCGCCGTACCCCAGCTGCACGATCCGGGTACCGGCCTCCACCAACCGCCGCAGGATCGCCTTCTCCGCCACGATCTGCGCGTAGAACCCGGCGTTCGCCGCGGTCGGCACCGTCGCCATCAGGGTGTGCAGATACACCGCCCCGCCGACCCGGCTCAGCGAACCGGCCTTGTCCAACTCACTGGCCACCGTGATGGCATCCGCCGGCTCCCCACGGGAGTACAGGTTCAGCACCGCGTCGAACACCAGCGTGTGCGCCGGCTTGTAGAAATCCCCCGACCGCAACGCCTCGATCACATCGGCGATGGCGTCCTTGGACATCAACATCCCGCCCAGCACCGACTGCTCCGCGGCCAGGTCCTGCGGCGGCTGCCGATCGAACGCGGCCGGCACAGTCGACACCGCCGGTCGCACCGGCGCCCCCTGCCATCGTTCGTCGACCACTGCCATCCCCGCGCCGCCTCCCCCTCGTGCCACAGGCAGCGCCCTGGCTCGCTCCGACAGCGGGTGCGACAACCCGCCAGGCAACCCGCCCGACAACCATCTACTGGACATATGTTCTGTTTACTCGCCGGGTCCGACAGTCGGCCGCCACCAACTTCTGTCACCATGGGTAACGGGTGCGGCATCGCAAACCGAAGGCTCACGATTGGATCCGGAGAACGCCTCGCACGCTATGACCGCGCCGGGCGCGCCGCAAAACGCGACTGTGTACAACCCTGGGATGGATTGGGGATCGTCCCTCATTGCCGCAGGAGCGCTGCGGTACAGCATGTGGACAACTTGGGGAAAACTTCCTGCTCGTTCGTTATCGTCGCAGGTCAGCAGCACAAGGCTGACGATAGAGGCTGTGCACAACTATTCTTTCGACCACTGCGGCGTGGCGCGTCCCTGCGTGTCGCCGTTGCTGGTCCGTTTTGGTCCTGTGATCCCGGTGTGACCTGCTTGTGACCAGGAGCCCGGGTCCTCCGAACGTTGGCGGTCGAGGACGTCCTGCGGCCGAACCCGTTGGGGAACCGGGCAGTGCTCGAGCGTCATCAGCGCGGACGATCACGCAAGGTGACTCCCACTGTGAAGTACGGATGGCGCTGACTCGCAGACTGTTCCGCGGCCTCTGCTGGTCGGACGTGATGGTTGACCTGCCCGCCGACTGCATCTCCCTGCGGCAGAGACAGGCGTTCCCCCTCCGGCGCCGTCGCACGCCCGGGTCTGCCCGGGAGACCCAGCGCATCCGGCTTGACGGCCTCGGCCGCCCGCTGCGCAGCCGGCGGCCCACTGCGCAGCCAGGGGGGAGGAGTCGACCCACTGCGTGCCTCAGTGGCTGACCGTTGTCTGACGGTCGGACGTTGTCGGACGGTCGGACGTTGTCTGACGGTCGGACGTTGTCTGACGATCCGACCTTGTCTGACGATCCGACCTTGTCTGACGATCGGAGCGTGACCCGACGATCAGACGGTGGCCTGACCGGCAGGGCACCCTCGCAACCACAGCGCCGACAACGGCGACCGCGGCATCGGCAGCACCGCGGCGAGCACGAAACCACAGCGCCGAAACCACAGCGCCAAAACCACAGCGCCCGCTCCCCTTGGACACGAGAGCGGGCGCGGTGGGCTATCAGTCGCTGTGAGGCTGGTGCGTCAGCCTCCGACGACCTGCACGCTCAGCTGGGCGGTGACGCCGGGGTGCAGCTTGACCGAGACCGGGTGCGACCCGACGGTCTTGATGTGGCCACCGGTTTCGATGGTCCGTCGGTCAAGCACGGGGCCGCCGGCGGCCTTGATCGCCGCCGCGACGTCGATCGCGGTGATGGACCCAAAGAGCTTGGCGCCGTCCGCGGTGGTCCGCGCCTTGATGGCCACGTTCAGCCGCTCCAATGCCTGCTTCACCTCGTTGGCGTGCTCGGTGCCGCGGATCTCCCGGGCCAGCTGCGCCCGCTTGATCGTGGCGACCTGCTTCTCGGCGCCCTTGGTAGCGGCGATGGCCTTGCCCTGCGGCAGCAGGAAGTTGCGGCCGTAGCCGTCACGCACCTCGACAACCTCGCCAGGTGCACCGAGGCCGGGAACGTCGGTGGTCAGGATGAGCTTCATCTCGTCCGTCCTTTCCGGGTCAGCGCGCGGTCGAGGTGTACGGCAGCAGGGCAACCTCACGGGCGTTCTTCACGGCCGTGGCGATGTCTCGCTGATGCTGGGTGCAGTTGCCGGTCACCCGGCGAGCGCGGATCTTGCCACGATCAGAGATGAAGCGGCGGAGCAGGGTGATGTCCTTGTAATCGATGGGCTGCGCGTTTTCCTTGCAGAAGGCGCAGACCTTCTTCTTCGGTTTGCGAACCGGGGGTTTGGGCATGGGATGTCTCCAGAAGTCAGTGGCTGTCCGCCGCATTTCCGCGCTGCTCAGAGCCGGGTGGAACGGGCGGAGGTGCCTGAGGGTGTCGGTGGAATCTGCGTGGGCGATCGACGCGGCCGCGCCACTCGCCGGTGACCTGGATCAGAAACCGGTGACCTGGATCAGAAAGGCGGTTCGTCCGAGAAACCGCCCGAGCCGCCGGCGGGCGGGGCAGAGTTCCACGGGTCGTCGGCGGGCGGGGTGGGCCGGGAGCCCGATCCGCCGTAACCGCCGGGCGAACCTCCGCCGTCGGTGCCGGTGCGCTGGGCGCGGTTGACCTTTGCAGTGGCGTACCTCAGCGACGGGCCGATCTCGTCGACCTCGAGTTCGATGACGGTGCGCTTCTCGCCTTCCTTGGTCTCGAACGACCGCTGCTTGAGCCGGCCGGTGACCACGACGCGGGCACCGCGGGTGAGCGATTCCGCGACGTTCTCGGCGGCCTGCCGCCAGATGCTGCAGCGCAGGAACAGCGCCTCGCCGTCCTTCCACTCACCCGAGGCGCGGTCGAGGGTGCGTGGCGTGGAGGCGACGGTGAAGTTCGCGACGGCCGCGCCGGACGCGGTGAAACGGAGCTCGGGATCCGCGGTCAGATTGCCCACCACGGTGAGGTTGGTGTCACCAGCCATCTGTCCGGCCCCCTACTTCGCGTCCGGGCGGGTGATCTTGGTCCGCAGCACCGACTCGTTCAGGTTCAGCTGACGGTCGAGTTCGGTGACCACCGCCGACTCGCAACGGACGTTGATGACGGCGTAGATGCCTTCGGCGTTCTTCCTGATCTCGAAGGACAAGCGACGCTTGCCCCAGATGTCGACGCTCTCGACGGTGCCGCCGCCCTGGCGGATGACGTTGAGGAACGTGTCGATCGACGGGGCGACCGTGCGTTCGTCGAGGCTCGGATCGAGGATGAGCAGCAGCTCATAGTGACGTGGAGCGGTCGAAACCGTCACGTGCACCTCCTATGGACTCGTCGGCCGCGGTCTTTCCGCGGCAGGAGGGTGTCGCTGTGCGGTGAGGTCCGCACTCACAACGGGTAGCACTCATGCGGTTCGCAATCAAACGGCCCGCCGGCGTTGGTCGGCGGGCCAGAGACAACCACCCGATGCTACCAGCGTGGGAGCCCTCGTCCGGACGCTCGGCAATCGGTCCGGCCACGCCCGCCGCTGGGGCCCGGCCGGCCGCGCGGGTCCGAGCCCCGCCGCCCACGTCAGCGCATCCGGGGCCACGCCGACCACCATCCCACTGAACTGAAACAGCCTGCCCCCGCGCGGATCCGGCGCAGCGCCCGCCCCCTTCGGATGGTGTGGTCAGACCACAGGGGATAGGATCTTTCCACCGCCGATCCCGGAGGCTCTCGTGCGCATAGCCCTGTTCGCCACCTGCATCGCCGACGCGATGTTCCCGCAGGCCCCGCAGGCCACGGTCCGTGTGCTGGAACGGCTCGGACACCAGGTGTTGTTCCCACCCGACCAGGTCTGTTGCGGGCAGATGCACGTCAACACCGGATACCTGGCCGAGGCGCTGCCCGTCGTCAAGGAGCACGTCCGGACCTTCTCGCCGGTGCTGACGGGCGCCTGGGACGCGATCGTCGCCCCGTCGGGGTCCTGCACGGGCTCGATCCGTCACCAACAGGCCATGGTCGCCCGGCGCTACGGCGAGAACGCCCTGGCGGAGGACGCCGAGGCGGTCGCGGCCCGCACCTACGAGCTGTCCGAGTTGCTGGTCGACGTCCTGGGCGTCACCGACGTGGGTGCGTACTTCCCGCATCACGTCACTTACCACCCGACCTGTCACAGCCTGCGGATGCTGCACGTGGGCGACAAGCCGGTGCGGCTGCTGCGGGCGGTGGAGGGCATCCGGCTCACCGAGTTGCCGAACGCGGAGAGCTGCTGCGGGTTCGGCGGCACCTTCGCACTGAAGAATTCCGACACCTCGACGGCCATGCTGTCGGACAAGATGGCGTCGGTGAAGGCGACCGGCGCGGAAGTGCTGACCGCCGGCGACTACTCGTGCCTGATGCACATCGGCGGCGGCCTGTCCCGCACCCGGGCCGGGGTACGGACCATGCACCTGGCCGAGATCCTGGCCGCGGAGCAGTCCACCGGTGGCGTTGCCGCCGACGCGGTTGCGACCGCCGAGGCGAGCGAGGCGCTGCGATGACCACCTTCCTGGGCGTGCCGTTGCGCCGCAAACCCGATCCGGAACTCCGGCACCCGAACCCGTTGCGCGGCAGCGAGAGTTTCCCCAAGGCCGCTCGGCACGAACTGGGTAACACACAACTGCGAGCGAATCTCGCGCACGCCACCTCGGTGATCCGCAGCAAACGCGCCCAAGTGGTCGCCGAGGTTTCGGACTGGGAGGCGTTGCGGGACGCGGGGTCTGCCGTCAAGGCCGACGTGATGGTCCGGCTCCCAGAACTTCTCGAGCAGCTCGAGCAGAACGTGACGGCCCGCGGCGGTGTCGTGCATTGGGCGCGCGATGCGGACGAGGCCAACAGCATCGTGATCGAGCTGATCCGGGCTACCGGACAGACCGAGGTGATCAAGGTCAAGTCGATGGCCACGCAGGAGATCGGGCTGAACGAGGCCCTCGAGGACGTCGGGATCGCCGCCTTGGAAACCGATCTCGCGGAGTTGATCGTCCAGCTCGGCCACGACCGGCCCTCGCACATCCTGGTGCCGGCCATCCATCGGAATCGGGCCGAGATCCGGGAGATATTCCTGCGGGAGATGGCCGACGCGCCGGCGGGTCTCACCGACGAACCGCGCGCGCTGGCGATGGCCGCCCGGGCGCACCTGCGGCGGAAGTTCCTGCAGAGCAAGGTGGCGATCTCGGGCGCCAACTTCGCGATCGCCGACACCGGGACGCTGGCCGTGGTGGAGTCCGAGGGCAACGGCCGGATGTGCCTGACGCTGCCCGAGACCCTGATCACCGTCATGGGTATCGAGAAGCTGCTGCCCACCTGGCAGGACCTCGAGGTGTTCATGCAGCTGCTGCCCCGCTCGTCGACCGGCGAGCGGATGAACCCGTACACCTCGATGTGGACCGGGGTGACGCCGGGCGACGGTCCGCAGCAATTCCACCTGATCCTGCTGGACAACGGCCGCACCAGAGCACTCGCTGACACAGTGGGACGCGCTGCGCTGCATTGCATCCGGTGCAGCGCCTGCCTGAACGTCTGCCCGGTGTAC
>JBBQJM010000245.1:0-6525 GCA_038325895.1 Mycobacteriales bacterium | reverse complement strand
CGCCAGCATGACCAGCAGCACGAAGAGCGCGACCCTGCTCCGCCTCCTGAGGTTGGCAGTGGCCGCACTCGGGCGGCGCAGCCGACGGCCGCGCACCGACGCGGGCCTGCGGGCAGGGCGAGGCGGGCGTTCGGCCGCCTGGGTACGTTGCGCCCGGCGCGGGCCGGACCCGTTCGTCCCGGCCCGGGGTCGTGAGCCGGTCGGCGTGCCCGGCACCGGAGCGGGATTGCCCGCCCGGCCGCTCGGCCGGCGGCGCTCGCCGGCGCCGGCCGCCTTGGCGGTGGACCGGGTCCCGGCAGCCCTGACTGTTCCGGTGGGGTCGCCGGCCGAGCCTGATCTCATTGCTGCGCTCCCTGGGCCGGTGCGGCGGGATCGGAGGTGACCGGGGCGGCCCCGGCGGCAGCGGCCGCGGCGGCCGGGTCCGCGGCGGCCGGGGTCGCTCCGGCAACGGCGGCGTCCGGGGCCGGTGCGGGGCTGGTCTGTGCCGCTGCCGTTACTGCCGCCGCCGGATCGGCGGGCGGTGCCGAGGCGGGTGCGGGGCTGGTCTGGGCCGCCGCCGCCGCCGCCGCCGTCGCTGCCGCTGCTGCCGCCGCCGCCGCCGGATCGACGGGCGCGGTCACTGCCGCGTCAGGGGCGGGTGTCGCTGCGGGTGTCGCAGCGGGTGTCGCTGCCGCAGGCGGTGGTAGTCCAGCGACCGCCGACGGCGTACCGATCACCGAGCCCGCACCCGTGCCGTCGATGACCAGCATGGCGGCGTCACCGACCGGCACCATGCCGAGTGCCGCGGCCTCGCCGGCGATCCGCGGGGTGGAATCCAGGTCTGCCACGTCGCGCTGCAGGGCCTCGATGGTCAGTCGCAGGTCGGTGGACGAGCTGCGGGCCGTGGACGTTCGCATGCCGGCCTCGTCGGTCAGCGTGTTCAGCCACAGCACGGCGGCGATCCCGCCGCCGAGGATGGCGATCAACATCACCACGAACGGTGCCCGGTTGAGGGCGGAGGCGACCGGTTTGCCCGGCGTGACCATCCGGGTCGCGGACATCTTCTCACGGCGCTTCTGCCGTCTGGCGTACGCCCTGCGCGACGAGGCGGTGCTCGGCGCGGGCTCGGCGGGACCCGGGTCCGTCACGCCGGCCCAGGCGCTGCCGTCGCCGGAAGGCCTGTCGCCGGAAGGCCTGTCGAGGGTCTGCTCGGTCGTCACGATGCTGCCTCCCTGATGCGCTCCGCAGCCCGCAGACGCGCGGATGCCGCGCGCGGGTTCGCCTTGATTTCCTGCTCGCGGGAAAGCTCTGCTCCCCTGGTGAGCCATGCAAATTCCGGTTCGTGGCCGGCGAGTTCGACCGGGAGGTCGAGCGGGCTGGTGGACACCGTCAACGGCGCGATGGCCCGCTTGACGATGCGGTCCTCCAGTGATTGGTAGGACATCACTACGATCCGTCCGGCCACCGATAGATGTTGCAGCGCAACAGGAATCGCCCGCCTCAGGGCGCCGAGCTCGTCGTTGACCTCGATCCGCAGCGCCTGGAACGTGCGCTTGGCGGGATTGCCGCCGGTGCGCCGGGTGGCAGCGGGGATGGCGGCACGGACGAGTTCGACGAGCCGCGCGCTGGTGGTGAACGGCTGGCGGGCACGCTCCGCGACGACGGCGGAGGCGATGCGGCTGGCAAACCGTTCCTCGCCGTACTCCCGCAGGATCCGGGTCAGCTCGGCGCCCGGGTAACTGTTCACGACCTCGGCCGCCGAAATGCCGAGCGTCGGGTCCATCCGCATGTCCAGTGGCGCGTCGTGCGCATAGGAGAACCCGCGGGCGGCGACGTCCAGCTGGACCGAGGAGACCCCGAGGTCGAACAACACGGCCCTGACCAGGCCGGAGCTGACACGTTCGGCGATCACCTCACCGATGTGGTCGTAGACGGCGTGCACCAGTTCGACCCGGTCGGTCATCCCGGCCGCCTGCAGCCGGTCGCCGGCGATCCGCAACGCCTCGGGATCCCGGTCGATGCCGATCACCCGCAGTGTGGGGTGCGCGGAGAGCAGCGCAAGGGTGTGCCCGCCCATGCCGAGCGTGGCGTCGATCAGGACGACGTCCCGGGCGCCGGAGGCGGTGGCGGCTTCGATCGCGGGCGCGAGGAGTTCGTCGACCCGCCGGACAAGGACGGGCACATGACCGGCGAACTCGCTGTCGTCGGTCTGCTGCCCGCCCATCGGCACCCCATTCCTTCTGATTCCCTGGCTGATTTCTCGGGCTGATTTCTCGGGCTGATCTGTCTGGTCCGGGTCTGCTGGCCGATCATGTCGGGTGAAGTAAGTGGTGCGATCGAGGCTGAGGAAACGTGGCTGGAATCGTGGCGAGTGACTGTCGGTGCCGTTCGGTACTTTGCCTGCAGGTCGGTCTGGTACGGGCGGGACAGACGGGGACCACGCTCCCGGAGGGCCGGCGACCAGCTCTCCGGGCGCTCGTGCTTCCTGGTCCCCACCCGCGTCGGTCCTGGCACGGGGGAAGTCGTGTCAGGCCCGATACGGGTGCGGGCCGGGCGGCAAGAACGCCCGCTGCTGGTGACCAGCGATCCGGTCCGTCAGTTGAGCAACCCCCTTTCGGGCTCCGCGTAGGCGGCTTCCTGGCGGGCCTCGTAGACCTGCCACTCCGCCGCGTCCCAGATCTCCATCCGCAGGCCGACGCCGGTGATCACCACGTCCTTGGACAGCTGCGCGTACTCGCGCATCCGAGCCGGGATGGAGATCCGCCCCTGGCTGTCCGGTTCCTGCTCGTCGGTGTTGGCCAACATGTACCGCTGGAAACCCCGCGCCTTCTCGTCGGTGATGGACGCGGTGATCGCGGCCGCGGCGAACTCGGTGAACCCGTCCGGAGTGAAGACGTACAGGCAGTGGTCCTGGCCGCGGACCAACATCACGCCTCCGGCGAACTCCTTGCGGTATCGGGCGGGCAACGTCACCCGCCCCTTGTCGTCCATCCGCGGCGTGTAGGTGCCGAAGAAGCCCTGGAGCATCTCCCCACCTCCAGCCCGTCCGGAATCGCCGTACTGATCTGTCGCTGGTCCGCATGCCGTGGTGCGCGACGTCCCGCCCGTGGAGGTGGGGTGACTGGCGTCCCAAGTAGCGCCACAGTACCCCACCTTCTGCCACCAAGCGCCACCCCCAACCCCAACATGTGCGGGTGTCGCAACGTTTTTGCACGTCAGATCGGTGGTTCAGAGTGGGGCGATACTCACGCGATAGCCCCGGACAGCGGCGTTCCACGCCCGAGAGCGGGAGCCTGCTTCCGATCACACCTCGAACGAACCTCGACGATCACCGTATTTGCCCAGGTCAGAAGGTCGCGCAGGCGGACCCGCGTGCCGACCGCCGAACGAGGGTGGGGCGTCGTGGGGGAATCATGGCCGATGATCAGCAGGTCCGCGATGCGAACAGCCCGGTTCGGCCGGCATGACCCCGTCGGGCCCGCCGCCGATCAACGCTGAAACCGGTGGTGACCAGCGCTGATACCCGGCGGTGGCGGTGCCGTTCAGTATTGGGATCCGCGCCGACGTCCACCCCTGGCAGACTGTGAAAGGCGCCACGACACCACCGAGGCACACTGACGACCTTCGGGAGGATCACCAGTGACACAGCACGTCGACCTGGAGCGATCGGACGGTCCGGGTTCGACGGCGGCCACCGCGGATCTTCGGCCCACCGACCTTTCGCAGGTGGCCGAAATCGGCGGCCGGATCGCGGGCGCGATCTCTGAGGTGGTGCTCGGCAAGGCCGAGGTGATTCGGCTCGCCATTGTCGCGGTGCTCTCCGAAGGGCACCTGCTGATCGAGGACGTGCCAGGCACCGGCAAGACCGTGCTGGCCAAGGCGCTGGCCAAGACCGTTGACTCGACGGTGAGCCGGGTGCAGTTCACCCCGGACCTGATGCCGAGCGACGTCACCGGGGTCAGCGTGTACGACCGCCAGACGTCCCGCTTCGAGTTCAGGGCCGGCCCGATCTTCGCGAACATCGTCGTCGCCGACGAGATCAACCGGGCTTCCCCCAAAACACAGTCTGCGTTGCTGGAGTGCATGGAGGAACGACAGGTCACGGTGGACGGCACCAGCTACCACCTGGCCCGGCCGTTCCTGGTGCTGGCCACCCAGAACCCGGTCGAGATGGAGGGCACGTACCCGCTCCCGGAAGCCCAGCGGGACCGATTCCTGGCCCGGCTGTCCATCGGCTACCCGGATCGCAATGCCGAGATCGGCATGCTGGCCGACCGGGACCGCACCAACCCCCTCGACCTGCTGCGACCGGTGACGGACGCGGCCACCGTGTCCGGCCTGATCTCCGCGGTACAGACGGTGCACCTCGCCCCGGGCCTTCGCCAGTACATCGTTGAGATCGTCGGCACCACCCGCAGCGTCCCGGAGGTCAGGCTGGGCGCCTCGCCCAGGGCCGTGCTGCATCTGGCCCGCGCGGCCAAGGCCGCCGCGGCGCTCGACGGGCGCACCTTCGTCGTACCGGATGACGTGCAACGACTGGCCGTTCCGGTGCTCGCGCACCGTTTGCTGCTGACCGTCGAGGCGCACGCCGCGCACCGGTCCGCAGAGGAGATCGTCTCCGTGGTGCTGAGTCGAATCAGGGTGCCGCGGGGTGGCTGACCCCTCGCCCCTCTCGTCCCCGTCGTCCCCGGTGTCGCAGTCGTCCCGGGGAGGGTTGTCGTGGCGCCCGGCAGCCGACCGCTTGCGCTCCCGCGGGTTGACCACCCGCGGCCGCTGCCTGCTGGCCGGCGGGGTGGCCGCCGCCGCGTGTGCTGTGGTGCTCGACGAACGGGACCTCCTGCGGGTGGGGATCTTCGCTGCACTGCTGCCGCAGATCGCCCTCGTCGTCGGGTCGCTCCGCCGGCTGCGGCTGTCGGCCTCCCACATGGTCACGCCCCCGCGGCTGGACCCAGGCACGGTCGGCCGCGTCATGCTGACGGTGACCAACAACGGGTCGTCCCGTACTTCGACCCTGGAGATCTCCGAACCGGCCACCGTCGATCTGACCCGCGGCCTCCGGTGTCTGGTGCCGCCGCTGAAGTCAGGCCGGCAGGCCGTCACCAACTACCAGCTGACCGCGACCCGGCGCGGCCGGTTCCTGCTCGGTCCGCCGACGGTCCGGATCGGCGATCCCTTCGGCCTCTGGGAGGAGCACCGCACGCTCCGGGCTCGCAGCGAAGTCCTCGTGGTGCCGTCCGTGGTGAGGCTGGCCGGGATGCCGGTGAGCACGGGGTCGCGGTCGGCGGCCGCGGACCGCGCGGCGGCCGGCACCATCGGCGGCGACCCCGACGTCGGGATCCGTCAGTACCGCAGCGGTGACGACATCCGCACCATCCACTGGCGCGCTTCCGCCAGGCACGACGAGCTGATGGTGCGGCTCGAGGAACCGGTCTCCCATGGCGGCGCCACCGTGATGCTCGACCACCGGGTGACCGCGCACCGCGGGAAAGGGGCCGCTTCCAGCCTGGAGACCGCGGTGACGCTCGCCGCGTCGATCAGCCTGCATCTGCTGGATGCCGATCACCAGATCCGGGTCACCACGCACACCGGTGCGGTGCTGGCCAGCGGACGGGACATCACCGACGACGTGTTGGCCGCGTTGGCCGTCATCGAACCCGATCCGGTGACGACGATGGCGCACACCGCGGTGGCTGGATCAGGGCTGATCGTGGCGATACTGGCCGAGATCGATCCGCCGGCCGCCCGGATTCTCGCCGCCGCGCGGCGGCGCGGTACCAACGGGGTGGCGATGGTGCTGGACACCGCGGACTGGGGTGCACAGGGACCGTCGGCGCGCACTGCCGGCAATGGGATCGGCATCCTGCAGGCAGCCGGCTGGCGGGTGGTGCCGGTACGTGCCGCCGAGCCGTCGGCACTGGCCTGGAACCGGGCATGTTCCGGCTCGCCTGCCTACCAGCGCGTCGATGATCGTCAGGTCCCGATGCCGGCCGCGAGATGAGCGTCGGGATGACCAGGATGATCGGAACGGCATGACGGTCGCCCCGCCGGTCCACCGGCACCCTTCCGGCGCGGCACCGGGGCCCGGCCCAGATCCTGGGCCGGCGGCCGGCGGCGTCGCGCCGGCAGGTACGGCCGCAGCGGCAGGGCCGTCCGAGTCCACCGACATCTACTTCTGGTCCACCATGCTCGGCGCGTTGGCCGTGCTGGCGTCGTTGACCGCGATCCCGCCGATGGTCAGCGGCGATTCCTGGTTGTGGCCGACGATCGAAGTGGTCACGGTGATCTGGCTGGTCGGTGTCGGAGCTCGGCTGGCCCGGCTGCCTGCCGCCGTCGTGGTCCTGCTGCAGTTGGCAGCCGCGGCCGTGGCTCTGACCGCGCTGTTCACCACCGGCGGGTACGGCGGGGTGATCCCCAACGCGGCCGCGGTGGCCGACGCCGGTGACCTGCTCGACGGCGCCTGGAAGCAGATCCGGACCTCCGTGTCGCCGGCCGCGTCGTCGACCGAACTGGCATTCCTGATCGCGCTGGCCGTCGGTCTGACCGCCC
>JBBQJM010000244.1:0-6566 GCA_038325895.1 Mycobacteriales bacterium | reverse complement strand
CCCGCGCGGCACTGCACGCCGACCCGGAACTGCTGGCCGAACTCGACGCCGGCATCGGCAATCCTCGCGCCCCGGTGCAGCGACTGGCGGCCATCATCGCCACCACCGGAGCCCCGCAGCAGATGGAAGGCCGGATCGCCGAATTGGTCGCCTGCGGGCTCGACGCGCTGGCCACCCTGGACCAGGACGGCCGACCCGCGTTGGCACCGGCCGCGCGGTCCCGGCTGACCGAACTGGCCGGCATAGTCACCGACCGCCGACGCTGACCGGCCCTGCGCTCCTTCTGCACCCGTGCGCTCAGTAACCGGCGGCCTGCGCCCGGCGGTGCACCTCCCGGCCACGGTTCTCGCGCAGCGCGTCGATCGGGCTACCCGGCAGCGAATCCTCCGGGGTGAACAGCCAGTCGATGATCTCCTCGTCCCGGAAGCCACCGTCGGTGAGCAATGTGATGGTGCCGGGCAGACCCTTGACGACGAGCCCGTCGGCGACGAACTCGGCGGGCACCCGGAGCAACCCGTCGGTGCGCACCGCGATCAGCTGGCGCTCGCGGATCAGCTGGTGGACCTTGGTGACCACGATCCCGAGACGGGTGGCGATCTCCGGCACCGGGACGTAGGTCGGGGCGGCCCGGGCAGGATCAGAAGGTGAAGAGGACACACGCCCAGCGTGCCATCCCCGCTCGTCGGTGCCACCGCCCGGACCCCGCCGCAACTTAGACTCGACGGTCGTGGACACCTTTTCCGGCCTGCCGAGCGGCACCATGCTCGACAGCCGGTATCGCCTCGGCGGGCTGATCGCCCGCGGCGGGATGTCCATGGTCTACCGCGGCCTCGACACCAGGCTCGACCGTCCGGTGGCGATCAAGGTGATGAGCCCCCACTACGTCACCGACCCCGCGTTCCTGAGCCGGTTCGAACGGGAGGCGCGGCTCGCCGCCGGGCTCGGGCATCCCGGCGTCGTCGCGGTCTACGACTACGGCCGGGACGGCGACCTGGTCTTCCTGGTGATGGAACTGGTCGACGGCGGAACGCTGCGCGACCTGCTGCGCGAACGCGGATCCCTCTCCGTGCCGGTGACGATGTCGATCCTGGAACCCCTGTTGGCCGCGCTGGGTGCGGCGCACGCGGCCGGTCTGGTGCACAGGGACGTCAAGCCCGAGAATGTGTTGATCTCGTCCAAGGGCGCCGTGAAGATCGCCGACTTCGGCCTGGTCCGCGCGGTCACCTCGCAGACCATGGCCACCGGTGACGTCATCCTGGGCACCGTCGCCTACCTGTCTCCCGAGCAGGTGTCCACCGGCGCGGCCGACCCTCGCTCCGACGTCTACGCCGCCGGGATCGTGGCTTACGAGATGCTCACCGGCCGGCCACCCTACGGCGGCGACAACCCGATGTCGGTGGCCTACCAACACGTCCACAACGACGTGCCTCGCCCGTCCGATTCCGCGCCGGGGACCCCGGAGGCGCTGGACGACCTGGTGGTCGCTGCCACCCGGCGGGATCCGGCCGCCCGGCCACGGGACGCCTCGACCTTCCTGTCCGCGCTGGTCGGGATCAGGGCCAGGATGGGCCTGCGCCGAGTTCCGGTGCCGGTGCCGCATCGGCGGCCACCGCGACCTGCCGTTCCCGCCCCCCCGCCCCTCGGCGGCCCGGCACCCCCTGCACACCCGGCTGACGACGGCACCCGCGGGTACCCGTTGCCCGGCGTCGTGCGTGCGGAGGCCGTCGGTCCGCGCGGAACGCGAATGCTGGCGGCCGGTGGACCCGCGACGGCGGCCGCGCCGCCGGAGGCGCCTGCTTCTCCGGCGCCGGTGGCCGGCGGGACCGCGCCGCACGAGCAGGACCCGGCACGCACCCACGCCGCGGCGTTGCGGCGCCGCCGTCGGACCCGCTGGCTGATCGCGATACTGATCGTGGTGCTGCTCGCCGTCAGCGCGGCCGCGAGCGGCTGGTGGCTGGCCGGCCGGTGGTCGGCGACCCCAGCCCTGGTCGGCATGACGCAGTCAGCGGCCGAGGCAGCAACCCGGGACGCGGGCCTGATCCCCCAGGTGCGCGCCGAGCACGACGACCAGGTGCCCACCGGGCAGGTGGCCGGCACCGATCCGGCCGCGGGCACCAGGCAACTCCGCGGCTCGACTGTCGATGTGCTGGTGTCGATCGGCCGCCCCGCCGTGCCGTCGATAGCGCCCGGAACCGGACCGGAGACCGCGGAGGCCGCGCTCACCGCCGCCGACCTCACCCCCGCGCGGGGGTCGAAACCGGTGTACGACGACGATATTCCTGCCGGCGCGGTGGTCCGGACCGACCCGGCCGCCGGAACATCGATGACCGTCGGCGGGCGGGTCACCCTGGTGCTGTCCGCCGGGCCCGCACCCGTCCAGGTTCCGGACGTCGTCGGCAAGTCCGCCCAGGACGCGGAGACTCGACTCGCTGCAGCAGGTTTCGCGGTAGGGCCGCGCGACGAGGCCTTCGAACCGAACACCGATGCCGGAGTGGTGCTGGCCACCGACCCGGCCGCCGGCATTGACGCGCCGCGCGGGTCCACGGTCTCGGTGCGGGTCTCGAATGGGCTGACCGTGCCCGATGTGCGCGGACAGCCGACGGACCAGGCCCGGAAGTCGTTGCAGGCGGCCGGTTTCAACGTCACGGTCGGTGACCCGGCGTTCGACGCCGACATCGATGCCGGTGAGATCCTGCGGACCGACCCTGGACCGGGCGCCAGGGTCGATCCTGCCGACGCAGGCATCTTCCTGGTGCCGTCCAATTCCGTTCCGGTACCGGATCTGACGAACGGGACCATCCGCGAGGCCACGCAGGCGGTGGCAGCGCTCGGCCTGAAGCTGAGCGTGACCGCGGTGTTCGGCGGCGACGACGCATCGGTCTGGAACCAGAGCCCCGGTGCAGGCGGCCGGGTGGAACCCGGCGGCACGGTATCGGTCACCGCGTTCCCGTGACTTGCGCCGAGCGGACGGCAGCCGCGACCTGGCGGGGTTAGTCTGACTTGGCCAGTATGCCGCCCGTGGTCGGCTGCGCTCGACGCCCACCGTGTCGCGCGTCCTGGTTGACCCCAGCACCGATGAGGCTCAGCCGTCCATGTCACCGCCCCCGGTCCGCTCGGCGGGCCGCGCTGATGAGTGACCCGCTGGCGTTGCGTGCTGCACAGGAAGCGATCTTGGCATCCGGATCGTCGATGGCCAGGCCCGGCGGCCTGTGCGGCCCGCTCGTCGAGCTGCTCCCGGTGACCGGCGCCGCCGTGTCCACCCTGAGCGGGCCGATCAACAACGAGACCGTCTGCGCCAGTGACGATGTCGCGTTCCGCATCGACGAACTGCAGTTCGACCTCGGCGAAGGTCCGTGCTGGGAGGCGTTCGCGTCACGCCGCCCCGTCCTCGTTCCCGATCTCCGGGACGGACCACCGGTCAGCTGGCCGGTGTTCAGCACCGCGATTCGGGAAACGTCGGCCGCCGCGCTGTTCGCGTTCCCCCTCTATTTCGGCGGGACCGGCATCGGGGCCCTCGATCTGTATCGCAGCACCGCGGGCCCGTTGGACGACGAAGCCCTGCACGACGCCCGAATCCTTGCCGACACCGTGGCCATCGAGGTGATGCGCCGGATCCTCGCGGCAGTCGCCCGGGAGGAAGCCGAAGGCACCCCAGCGCCGGCCGCCCCCGAGCCGAGTTCGGTCATGGATCCCTGGCATGAATCACCGCGTAGCCGGCGCGAAATCCACCAAGCGACGGGAATGATCATGGATCAGCTCGACCTCACCGTCGGCGCCGCGTTTGCCCGGCTACGAGCGCATGCGTTCGCCACCGACAGCACGGTCGCCGACGTGGCGCACGAAATAGTCACTCGCAGACTTCGTTTCCCGAGCGACTCACTGTGATCATCCGTGACAGGCGACCACTCCGGCGGGCCGGGCCACGGTGAGGCGATGAATAGTCAGGCCAGGAAAACGCGACTCGCCCAGGCCTTTGTCACCCTGGCCGACACCCTGGTCGCGGGCTATCACCTGGTCGAGTTGATGCACTACCTGGTAGACACCACCGTCGAACTACTCGACGCTGCCGACGCCGGTCTGATGCTCGACGACGGACGGGGGGCCTTGACGTGCTGGCGTCCACCAGCGAACGGACCGATCAGCTGGAAGTGCTGCAGGTGCGCAGTGGTCGGGGACCGTGCTGGGACTGCTTCAACTCCGGACTGCCGGGGTCAATCCCGATCTGGCGCTCGAGGCCGAGCGGTGGCCGGAGTTCACGCCGTTGGCCCTGCAGCAGGGATTCCGCTCGGTGCACGCCGTGCCGCTGCGGTTGCGTCACCAGACGATCGGGGAGCAGCATGAGGGCGAGCAGTCCGGCGACCTCACCCTCGCGCTGAACTTGTTCCGGACCGAGACGGCTGAACTGGCCGAGCAGGATCGGCTCACCGCGCAGGCGCTGGCCGACGTGGCGACCATCGGAGTGCTGCAGGAGCGGGCCGTCCGGGAGGGTGCCGGCGTCGACGAGCGGCTGCAGTTCGCGCTCAGCAGCCGGGTCGTCATCGAACAGGCCAAAGGCGTGCTCGCCCAGCACGGTGAGCTGGACATGGATCAGGCGTTCGTGATGCTGCGCGGGTACGCCCGGCGCAACCACCTGCCGCTCACCCAGGTCGGCCAATCCATCGTCTATCGTCAGTTGCGCTCTGCCGCCATACTGGCCGAGTTCCCGGCCGCCGGTGACTACGCAGCCGGTGAATTGCCAGCCGGTGAATAATCAGGATCGGTCGGCGACGGCGCTCGCCTGACGAGCGGCTGACAGCAACCCACACGGGGAGCGAGATGGATCTCGGACTGTCCGGAAAAGCGAACTGGTTTGTGCATCAAGGGCTGGCCTCGGTGCCGCCACGGCGCGCGCGCTGGCGGGCGAAGGGGCTCAGGTGGTGATCTCCGGGCGCCGCGGCCGGCAGGCGCTCGAGATCGCGCCGCCGACGGGGTCACGGTGAACCCGCGTCGTACGTCACCGGCACCGCGCTGCGCTGCGCTGCGCTGCGACGGCGGCTTGATCCGGAGTCTGTGATCCGCATACCGAGCGACGAATGGGGGTAAAGGTTCAGGGAAAGCTCGTTTCGGGTACGGCTGGAGAGAGGACGACATGAGAGCAGCGGTGCTGCAACAACTATCGGGCCGCCGAGGACCTTTCGTCTCGGTGAGCATGGATGTCTCGCGGAACGCGGAATCCTCCGCCCGCGAGACCGAATTGCGCTGGCAGGGCCACGAGCGCGAACTCCTGCGGCGCGAGGCGCCACGAACCATGGTCGAACTGGCCGGCCCAGCGGTGCTGGCGTCGACCGGGCGCGCAGGCGGGGTGGGACGGCTGGTCGTCGTCGACCCCGCCGGGATCGCGCTCGATCTGGTCCTGCCGCGGCCGCCGGCCCGCGAGGAGGTGGTTTTCGGCCCGGCGCCGCACCTGCTGCCGGTGTTCCGGGCGCTGCGCGATCGCAGCTCCTACCTGCTGGCCGAGGTTGACCGCACCGGTGCCGACGTGGTGATGGTCGACGCATTCGGTGCCACTGAGCAGGGCCTGGAGGTGCACGGCAGCCATGACGTCGTGCACCGGGTGCCGGGCGGTCAGACATCTCAGCGGCGCATCCAGGCTCGGGCGGAGGACTCATGGGAGCGGAACGCGGCGGAGATCGCCGGCGCGCTGGAGGGCCTGGTGTCCCGCCACCATCCGGGCGTCGTCTTCCTGGCCGGGGATCCGGTCACCGTCGCTGACCTGATCGGCGCGGCGGGTCGCCGGCTGGCTCGGCTCGCGGTTGTCCTCCGATCGGGCGGCCGGGCCGACGGCGCATCCGCCGCCGCCAGGGATCAGGAAGTGCGGGCGTCGCTGGCCGACCGGCAACGGGCGGTGCGAACGGACCTGCTGGATCGCTTCGGCACCGCCGAAGGACGCCAGGAGGACGCCCTGCAAGGGTTCGACGATGTGGTGGATGCCGTCCGCCGCGCCCAGGTGGAGGAGTTGTTCCTGCACGACGACCCGTCCCCCACCCGGACGGTTTGGGTCGGCGGCGAGCCGCTGCAACTGGGCGCCAATCGCGGCGAAGTGGTCTCGATGGGATTCGGCCAGCCAATCCAGACCAGGGCCGATGCCGCCCTGCTCTGGGCGCTGGTCCACAGCGACGCCGGCATCACCCTGCTGGATCCGGAAGACCCCGATCTCGCCGACGGGATGGGCGCGCTGCTGCGCTGGTCCGATCGGTCCACCCCCCACGACGGCGTGCCGAGCATGCCGGGGCACGGTGTGCATGCCAGCTCCCATCACCGCTGACCTGGGCAGACAGCAACGTTGCGATCAACCGGGGCCATCCGCCCCCATCTGTAGGCCTTTGGCCTCTAACCCGATTCCCTCGCTGCGAGCAAAGGTGAGACGAGGCACCGACTGTTGTCGCGCCCGCGAGAGGATCGACCATGGCTGTTCACCCGATTCATCCGACCATTGATGCCGCTGCGATGACGGCAGTCGCTGGACGCACCGATGTGATCGTGGTCGGGCTGGACGACTCCGCCTGGTCGCGGGCGGCCGCCGACTG